>JAHBXU010000045.1 GCA_019636315.1 Planctomycetaceae bacterium
AGCGAGCAAGGGAACCGACGGAACCTCGACCATCATGCCCACCCGGATGGCTCGGTTGAACGCAACCCCTTCCTCTTCCAGGTCTTCCATCACGTCGTGGAGCGTGCTCTTGGCCTGGCGGAGCTCGATCAACGACGAAATGAGCGGGAACATCACCTGGACGTCCCCCAACACGGCGACCCGCAAAATGGCCCGCAATTGCGTTTTGAACCGCGTCAGATCGGTCAGACTCAGCCGGATGCTTCGCAGGCCGAGTTCGGGATTCGCCCCTTCCGGATAGAATTGAGGCATCGCGGCCGGCACCTTATCCGACCCCAAGTCGAGCGTCCGAATGACCACCGGCTGATCTGGAAACGCCTGAACGACCTTTTGATAGGCCTCGAGGTGCTCCGCTTCCGTCTGCTCCCGGTTCGATTCCAGATAGAGAAACTCTGTCCGGTATAGTCCGATACCATCGGCTCCCAACTCGCGGCAGTGATCCGCTTCTTCCGGGAACTCGATATTGGACAGCAGGCGAATCCGTGTCTCATCCTTGGTCTCGGACGGAAGCGCCCGATAGGACACCCGCCGCTGTGCGACCGTCTTGGCCCGCCGCTCCCAGTCCCGGTATTGGGCGATCGTCTCTTCATCCGGGTCGATGATCACCCGGCCATGAATGCCGTCGAGGATCACCGTGTCGCCGCCCGAAACATTGGCGACAATATCGCCCACGGCCACAACCGCCGGAATCTCCAGCGCCCCCGCGAGAATCGCCGTGTGGCTGGTGTAACCGCCAATTTCCGTCGCGAAGCCCAGGACGTACTTGCGGGGGAGAGTCGCCGTTTCGCTGGGGGTCAAGTCGTGAGCCAGCACAATCACCGGCATGGTCAGATGGGCCAGCTCCTCACGCCGTTCGCCCAGGAGGTGTCGCAGCGTGCGTTTCTCCAGGTCATAGAGGTCGATGGCGCGGTCGGCTTTGTACTTGTCTCCCAGGTTCTGAAGCTTCTGGGCGTACTGCCGCAGGACATTCGAGAGCGCGAACTCCGGGGAGAAGTTCTTATCGCGAATCAGTGCTTCGACCTCTCCCTGAACAATGGGGTCGCGTGCCATTTGCTGGTGTGCGGCGAAGATGGCGCCGAACTGCTTGCCGAGCTTGGCCGAAGCCTGCTTCTCGTTCTCCGCGATCTCGTGGCAGACGTTCTCCAGGGCAGTGCGAAATCGGAGAATCTCAGCATCGACCGCGTCGACTGCGACGAACCTTTGGGGGATCCGGAAATCCTCAACCCCCAGGACAAATGCCTGTCCGATCGCGACTCCCGGCGAGACGGCAATGCCTGGTTTGGTCTGCATGGACGATGGGATCAATTCTGCTGGGTTCCGCACGAGCGCGGATCTACGGCCGGGCGGGGCCGCCCCTGGATCCGGGCTGAAACACGTGGCTGTCGGCAACCCACGTTATTCCAGCTCGAAATTGCGTTCAAACAGCGCCGCCAACCCTTCGATGATATGGTCCGCCCCGTTTCCGGAGGCTTCCAACGTGAGGACGGTACCGAAGGGCGCCTGAAGCGTTAGCAGGTCGAAAATCGACTTGGCGTCGACCGCCTGTTCCTCGCGTCGAATCCACACCGTTCCCGGAAAGTCTCGCACCAGTTCCGCGATTCGGGAACACGGCACCAGGTGCAAGCCGTTCTCCAGCTTCACCGAAACGTTGCGGGAATGAGGACTCTCGGCCGTCATGTCACGTCCCCGATCCGCATCACGCATGCGGGAATTTTGCCCAGGATGCGAGTCACCAGGCATCATTACAACCGTTCGTCGTCCACCTCGCGCAACAACTCCATCACGTCCGCCGCAGTCTTCGACTGACGCAGGAAATTGCAGAAGTCTTCATTCTTCAAATGCCGGGAGATGCACTCCAGTCCGCGGAGATGGTCCCCCGGCCGATCGGGCGGGGAAATCAACAGAAACATGATGTAGACGTTCTCGCCGTCGAGGCTTTGAAACTCGACCCCGTCCTTTGCCAGGGCGATGGTCGCCACGAGCGACTCCACGGAGGGGTGCTTCGTGTGAGGAACGGCGATGCCGCGCCCGATTCCCGTCGAACCGAGTTCCTCGCGCTTCATAATGGCCGCGACAATGTGCTCTTCATGATCGGCGGCAATGCGGCCGGCCCGGCACAGGCTCGACACCATTTCGCGAATGGCCGCCTCTTTGGAGTCGACGTCCAAATGCGTGATAATGGCGTCTTCTACGACGAATTCTGCAAGCTTCATTCGAGGGTCCTAGTACGCCGAGGAATCGGCAACACAACAAAGGCCGGCAAGGGATCTTCCTCGTCAAATCCCCTCGCGGGCCGCTGACGATCGTCCGTGCATGTCGTCGCAACAAAGGAGCCGGCACGCCAGTCTCCGCCTGGCTGACTACTCCGGAATCACCTCGTCACCGATGGCTTCCGCCGGGGCGCCCAGTTCACTCATCGGCTTGTCCCGGCGATGATCCTGCAATTTCTCCTTGTACCGGCGAATCTGTTGCTCCATTTTGTGGAGTGTCCGGTCAAATGTCGGCTTGACTTCGTCACTGGTATCGCTGGCCACAAAGTCGTGTTTGTGCTCCGCATCGACGATGATTTCCGTCGTCACACGGTCGCCCTCAAAATCAATTGTGACGCCAATCGAAGTGACACGCTCGAAATAGTTCAGCAGTTTTTCCGCTTTCTGCGTAATATGTTCACGAGTTTCCTGAGGAATATCGCCGTGTCGGCAGGTGATGGCCACTTGCACGGATGCTGTCTCCCTGTTGGATTGGTGTGAACCGCCGCAGTGCGATTCACCCGCGGTCGCGATCAACCAGTCAATCTCTTTCGACTACCCGACAGAATCGGGCAAACCATAGCCCCCCCCTCAGCCACCATGGGGAGGCTCACTCTTCTGGACTTACATCGGGAACATGAACGTAGCAGACAGGTCGGGCACTCGCCAGTCCTGCGAGCAGGCGCCGGCCCCTTCTATTCTAGGAAAGCCGTTCAGACGGCGAAAGGGGCCATCCTGATCTTCTCCATTCCTGCCGATCGAATTTTCGCAATCTCTCATTTGGGAGCCCACCCTGCGACTTTCTCCTCGAATTGCGGTAATCAGGCATCCGGATCAGCCTCGCGACTGTTCTGCGGCGGTGCAGGCCGGCATACTGGGCGATCCGGATGCAGCGTTCGTGCCCGAGATCCGGCTTTCTTCACATGCCTCACGCTCAGCCGGAGAAATGCATGACCGGAGCAGCAACGTCGGCGTCATCGGCTGTTTCCCCCAGTCCGCACTCGCACCGTCCGGCGCAGACTGACGACAAATTATCGCGGCGGCAAGCTCTCGCGTACTCCGCCGCGTGGGCCGGTGCCGTCCTGGCCGCCGAAACGGCACGTGCGGCGGCGTCCCGGAGATGGCGGATTGGTGTGATCGGTCACACTGGTCGAGGGAATTATGGTCATGGACTGCACTCCATGTGGCTCGCGATTCCGGAGACGGAAATCGTTGGCCTCGCCGATGCGGACGCCGGCGGACGCCAGCAGGCTCAACAGCAGCTCGGATTGAATGCCGCCTTCGCCGATTATCGGCAAATGCTGGCTGAGATCCGGCCGGACATTGTTGCAATCGGTCCGCGGCATATCGACCAGCACCGCGACATGATCATCGCAGCCGCCGAGTCGGGTGCGCGCGGCATCTACTGTGAGAAACCCTTCTGCCGCACGCCCGCAGAGGCCGACGAGATTGTGGACGCGTGCCAGCAGGCCGGAACCAGGTTGGCCCTCGCCCATCGGAATCGCTATCACCCGGCCGTGGCTGTGGCGCTGGAAGCCGCCCGAAACGGCGCAATCGGCCGCCTGCTGGAAGTGAGGTGCCGGGGGATCGAAGATGAACGTGGCGGAGCACAAGATCTGTGGGTCCTGGGGACGCATCTGTTCGACCTCGCGCGGCCGTTCGCGGGTGATGCCGTCTCCTGCAGTGCGACCCTGCTCGACGGAAATCGCCCCGTCGAACGCAACGACATCGTTGAAGGAGCCGAAGGGGTCGGCCCCATTGCAGGCAATCGCCTGCACGCGCGCTATGACCTGTCGAGCGGCATCCCTCTCTATTTCGATTCGATTCGGGGGGCGGGCGTCAAGGCCGCCAACTTTGGGCTCCAACTGGTCGGCACGGAGGGACTCATTGACTTCCGGGTCGACCGTGAACCTGTGGCCCATCTGGTCCCCGGCAACCCGTTCCAGCCCGTCGCCGAGTCGCGACCCTGGATACCGATCAGCAGCGCGGGCGTCGGGCAACCGGAACCGATCGGCGACATGGGGCCGCTTGTCGCCAACCACATATTCGCAGCCCGTGATCTGCTCGCAGCCATCGACGAAGACCGCGATCCGCTGAGCAGTGCCGCGGACGGGCGCGCAATCGTTGAGATGACGCACGCGGCCTTGACCTCACACGTCGCTGGCGGGGCACGAGTGTCAATCCCCCTCGCGTCGCGGGGCCACGGATTTCTTCCCTGGATCAATGACTGAAACGAAGTGGCCGACAATGCCTCGACGCCGATTCCTCCGAATGTTGACGACGGACGATCCGACATGAAACGCATCCTGGTCATTGGCGGCGGTTCGATCGGAGAACGGCATGTCCGTTGCTTTCAGAATACCGGACGAGCCGACGTCTCGCTTTGCGAGCTCAACGACGATGTGCGCCAGCGTGTTGCTCAGTCCTATCGTCTTCGTCAGTCATTTCGCACACTTGATGAGGCGCTCGCCGCGTCGCACGATGCGGCCGTCATCTGCACGCCGGCCCATCTTCATGTTCCGATGGCCGTCCAACTCGCGAAGCGGGGGATCGCCCTGCTGATTGAGAAGCCGCTGAGTGTTTCCCTCGACGGCGTCGACGAACTGGTCCATGTCGTCCGGGAAGCCGGTGCACCGGTGTCGATGGCCTATGTCTATCGAGCGCATCCCGCCCTCATCGATATGAAGCGCGCTCTCGACCAGCGACGTTTCGGCCGCCCGGTGGAAGTCGTCGCCAGAAGCGGACAGCATTTTCCGTTCTATCGGCCGGCATACCGCCAGATCTATTACACGCGACACGAAACCGGCGGCGGCGCGATTCAGGATGCCCTCACGCACCTCCTCAACGCGGCCGAATGGCTCGTCGGCCCCATCACGCGGCTGGTGGCTGATGCAGAACACTGCGTGCTCGAAGGGGTCGACGTCGAGGACACTGTGCATCTCATTGCGCGGCACGGCGACGTGCTCAGTTCCTTCAGTCTGAACCAGCATCAGGCGCCGAACGAGACGACGCTCACGGTTATTTGTGAGCACGGCGTCGCGCGGCTGGAATCACACCGCCGTCGCTGGCGCTCCTGCACCGAACCGGGAGCCGAGTGGACGGTGGAGGCGGAGTTCGCGTTGGAGCGGGACGATCTGTTCGTGCGGCAGGCGAACGCCTTCCTCGACGTGTTGGACGGCAAAGCCGAGCCCGCCTGCACATTGACGGAAGCGTTGCAAACCCTGTGCGTCAACCTCGCAGCGCTCCAATCGGTGAAGGAACGCCGCTGGATAGAGATTTCAGATCTGTAGATTTGTAGGGTGCATGAAGCAACGCGGAATGCACCGCAACACACGGGATGCGCACAACTTGATGAAACGCGATGGCTCTCTCCGCTTCGCCGTCAGGGCTGTGATCACGGTCTTCGTAGTCGTACTCATGATGTACGGTCATCGATACCGAGCGAACCAGGCAGCCATTCGGCAATTCTGCGAACTCACGGGGTTACCCTTCCCGGAGAATGCCATCGTCGTATCGACGGCGGACGATCATGGAGGATTCAATCCCGACGGCGAGTTCCATATTGTCATGATTGTCTCTCCGGAAACTCTCGCCGAATATCGCAAGGGGCGGCCCTTTGGAAGCACATGGTCGCCCGGTCCCGTTCTTGAGGAGTTAAGAATCCATCCAAAATTCGGGGCGGCCGGCGATCGGGAAGAGAACGAAGTCAACTGGCTACTGGAATCCATGAATGTGCAGTATTGTGCCCAGGGAAGGCCAGGATTAGATGGCAGCGTGCATTGGTGGAACGGGATGATCGTGCTCGTCCATCCATCTACAAACAAAGTCTGGTTCTCAAAGTGGGACTCTTGACGGCGATGCGATGACCGAACCAACGATTCAGCAGTTGTTTGATCTCACCGGCCGCGTGGCTCTCATCACCGGTGGATCGGGGTATCTCGGACGGTCGCTGTCGCGGGCGTTGGCAGAAGCGGGGGCGACAGTCGTCGTGGCAAGCCGCGATGGGGTGCGTGCACAGCAGGTCGCGGGCGAGCTGCCGGCTCCGGGGGGGGCACTGCATCGCGGCGTCGAACTGGACCAGTTGAATGAGGAGTCTCTCAATCGGGGATTTGATGCGGCCGTCTCGACCGCGGGACAGGTCGACATTCTGATCAACAACGGCCAGCAGGGGCACCCCCTCGATCTGACGAACGTCACGGCGGAGGCGTTCAACAAGGACTTGCAGAACGCGACGGGCTACTTCCTGCTGGCGCGGCGGCTGCACGATCACGCGATCGAACGGCAATCGAGCGGCGCCATCGTGATGGTGGGCTCGATGTATGGCGTCGTCGGCTCTTATCCCGACGCCTACGCCGGTGTCTGCACGGCCAGCCCGGTGCAGTATCACGCGCTCAAGGGAGGCATCGTCCATATGACGCGGCACCTGGCCGTGTACTGGGCGAAAGACGGTGTCCGCGTCAATTGCCTCAGCCCCGGACCGTTCCCCAATGAGAAAGCCCCGCCGGAGATGGTCGCGCGGCTTCAGGGGAAAAGTCCTCTCGGCCGCATGGGGGCACCGCATGAACTCAAAGGGGCGCTGCTGCTGCTCACAAGCGACGCGGGAAGTTACATCACGGGACAGAACCTGCTTGTCGACGGCGGCTGGACGGCGTGGTGAGTGGCGATTTTCGAGCCGCGAACGCTGTCGAAGCGTGCGGTGAACATGTGACTTCCAGCCACGTAGGTAGGCACTCCTGTGCCTGACGCCGGCGTTAGGGTTCGCCAATGGTTGGCCGCCGGAGGTACTGCGTCATTACCACGGAATCTCACTCGCCGCCCCAAATGTCAGGCACAGGAGTGCCTGACCTACGTGGCTCCCAAGTCGACGGCAGAGCCATCGGCTTGGGAACGCTTGGTGCGATGATCGTCCACGCGCGTTCGGCGGCCGGGAACGGTGCATGCCCCTCCAGCGACCGGTGTGGCCAGGCGATTGTGCCGCAATCCGCTCCCGCACCCTTTTCACTTTTGCGTCAACTTTTAACCAACCGGTAGGTTGAACGCGATTCAACGGGCGGTTATCATCGGCAGTGCGGGCACATTGCGCTCGCTGTGTCATGTCACCGTTCTTGACGTCACTTCAAGTTTCGTGCCGCAGGTCGCGGCTTGTTTGTTTTGCTTTCTCAGTTCGAAAGGTCATGGAATGAAGCGGATGCAAGCGTTGCAGCCCGGATCTTCCCCGTCGAAGCGGGGTGGATTCACCTTGATTGAGTTGTTGGTGGTCATCGCGATCATCGCGATCCTGATCGCCCTGTTGCTGCCCGCCGTCCAGCAGGCCCGTGCCGCGGCTCGCCGGACGCAGTGCAAGAACAATCTGAAGCAGTACGCGCTGGCGTGCCACAACTTCCACGACGTCATGCTGGCCTTCCCGTACGGCATGCTGCGGAACCAGGATCCGAATGCGGCGGAGCTCGGCAACGGCTGCAAGGCGTTTGCGGTTCCGTTCCCGGAATTCGTGAACAAGACGGCGGTTCCGCCGACGTTGCCGCGCCGTTACCAGTGGCAGCACGAAGTGCTCCCCTACATGGAGCAGGGCAACCTGTACGAGCGCTGGAACATGACCTGCTTCAACTGCAACCGTCGGCAGGATGGCGGCACGATTTCTCCGAACGCCGACACCGGTGGTTCTGATTCCGCATTCGCCGAGTGGGCTGGCGAGCACTTCTTCAAGCAGTCTCCTCCATATCTGCTCTGCCCGGAGAATCCGGTCGGTCGGCTCAATGCGAGCAAGGATGGCAGTGGTGACGGCCAGTACGCCATTACGAGCTATCTGGCGTGTGCCGGTTTCCGCAGCTACCCCCGCTGCAACGGCTGTACGGCAGAACGTCCCGGCCTGTGCTTCCATGCCACCTACAACCCGGAAATTCTGGGCGGCATTTTCCATCAGAACAAGCGGTTCAAAATTCGTGACGCGGCTGACGGAACGTCCAACACCTACATGATCGGCGAGCGGCACATCTACGATCCGATCTTCGATACCGATCCGACGGTGGATGACCTGATGTCGGACTGGGGCTGGACGTGGTTCGGTGCTCAAGGCGACTGCTTCTTCTCCACCGGCACGGCGATCAACTTCCGCCTTCCGGCCAACTTCGCCACGCTCGACGACGCCACCAAGCAGCGTTTGTTCGACGATCGCTTCAACAACCTGGGCAGCGGCCACACCGGCGGTGCTCAAGTCGCCCTGTGTGACGGTTCGGTGCGGTTCATCTCCGAGAATATTTCCAACATCATTCACGTCGGCCTCGGCAGCCGTGCCGGCGGTGAAGTTCTTGGTGAGTTCTGAGGTGGAGGATCGCCGAGAGTTGGCGTACGCCTTGGGGTCTCGCAGCTTTTCGTATAAACAGGTCGCTTGATTCCTCGTCGTTTGCTGGCTCCATCTTGACCTTCGTGCCCAGCCCCAACCGGTTCGACCGGTTGGGGCTGGTTTTACAACGGCAGCCGTTCTTGTCCTGGCGAGCAGGACAATTGATTCAGACATCGGACTCTGCGAGAATCGTCCGAACAAAATAGAAACCCGCGCTGTGTGCTGTCGCTCGGCGGGTTGCCATGCAACCTCGTGTGAAGGAATTTTTTGAAATGTCGAGATCGCTGTTGACGATAGGCCTGCTGACATGCCTGCTGCAGCTTATCTGTGGATGTGGAGGCCCCAAAGGCCCCAAAGTGGTTGAAATCGAAGGCGTCGTCACGATTGATGGGACGCCAGCGCCCAAGATGAGCGTCGAGTTCTGGCCCATGGGTCAGGTCGGCACCAAATCGCGAGGAATTACGGATGACCAGGGGCGATTCGTCATGTCAACCTGGGACGGAGAACAAAAAGGCGCCGTTGTGGGGCGTCACAAAGTCGTCGTCCGAGACAACGACTTGATGAAAGTCCCTTTCGCTGGGCGGGAGAACGAAAACGTCGATACGACGCAGGGTGCCAAGCCGCGCATGGCTGACAAGTACACCAACTTCAACGCGACGCCGCTCGAGATCGAGGTCACAGGAGACAAGCGTGATCTGACGATTGACGTCGAACCTTACGAACGCTGATTGGCGTTTGTTGTTGTTGCCAACGATTGCCTTGCCGTTGCGTGGCCGCGAGTAGGACTGTGGATCAGGACAATGCGATCCGCGATCTGACGGTGTTGTCCAATCGACTTGTGTGTTTCTGGGAAGAGGCCCATTGACCACACAAGTGAATGCCAGCAGCGGAATGAGAGCCGAGGAAGGTTGATCGTGAGTGCACTTTGGCGTCAGCCTGAGTTTCTCGGAAGGTAAGAATATGGCGAGCGCGCGCCGGCCCTCATCAATGTACCGGAAATGATTTAAATGACCGAACCGACGCCCAGCCTGCCGCCCGTTGCGGGAAGTTCGCCGCGTATTTTGTCGCTCGACCAGTTTCGCGGCTATACGGTCGCGGGCATGTTTCTGGTCAATTACATCGGGACGTTTAAGGATGCCGTCCCGATGATCCTGCTGCATTCGCATGACTACTGCAGTTATGCGGACACGATCATGCCGCAGTTTCTGTTTGCGGTCGGGTTCTCGTTTCGACTGACATTCGGTCGCCGCGCCCAGCGGGACGGATTGGGGGTGGCCTATCGGCACATGGTGCGTCGCATCCTGGGTCTGATGCTGATCGCGATTGTCGTTTACGGTTCGTCTCGCGTGGGGGCGTCCTGGAACGAGTTGGTTGAGATGGGCTGGCGAGACGCCCTGGTGAAGATCCTCGGGCCGAACATGAAGCGCAACTGGTATCAGACGCTCATGCACATCGCCTTCACGTCGCTCTGGCTCTTGCCGGTCATTCGTGCCTCAGGCAAGGTGCGCTTCGTCTGGATGCTGGCATCGGCCGTCGCACATGTGTGGCTGTCGTACAAGTTCAATTTCGTCTGGGTGAATACGGATCCCAACGGCATCGACGGCGGCCCGCTCGGATTTCTGACATGGACTGTGCCGGCCATGTTCGGGACATTCGCCTGCGACGTGGTGGCCGGCGCCCAGGGACGGCCCCAATTGGGACGACTGATGTGGTGGGGCTTTGTCTTGATGGCTCTGGCGTGGATCATGTCCTGCGGGACGCGGATGTACGATGTGCCGTCCGACAAGGTGGAGGAGTTGAAGGCGCAGAAACTCGCTGACGATCCGGTGTTCCCGTCCTGGGAACATGTGAAAGCGCATTTCCAGAAGAGTTGGCCGGAGCTTCTGGCCGAACCGCCATTCGTACCGCCGCCCAACAGCCGCGTCGAAGTCAGCCCCGGCAGCGAGGGCGTGTGGCCGCGGTATGAGGACCGCAGCGACTGGTATCGCAAGTGGAACTACTGGATGATGAGCCAACGCGGCGGCACGCTGACTTACCCAATGTTCTCAGCCGGCGTGGCGTTGTGGATCTATGTGCTGTTTTACGTGCTGTGTGATATCTGGGGTTTCCGCTCAACGTTCTTCAACGCCTTCGGCGTGAATGCGCTCGCCGCCTACATCCTGCACGACCTGGTCGGCGGCGCCGTGAAGCCGCTGGTTCCCCAGGGGGCTCCGACGTGGTACATCTGGGGCAGCGTGGCGGTGTTTTTTGTAATCAACTACGTCATTATCCGGCACTTGGAGAAGCAGAAGATCTTCCTCAAGTTGTAATGCAGCGGGGTGGACCGCCCTCCCTCTTCGGTCAGGTGATGAAACGCCAAAGTCCGGGCGGCCAGGCGCAATGGTTGGCACTGAACTTGTGAGGTGACGTTTCGATTCCATGTCAAGCGAAGCAGTAGCGTCCCGCCCGGTTTCTCCCGTCGGCGACGGAAGTCCGGCTCCTCGGCCTGCGGTTGCGTCCCCGCGCGAGGCTGCCGCACCGCGAATTTTGTCGATGGATCAGTACCGTGGGTACTGTGTGGCCGGCATGTTTGTGGTGAACTTCCTCGGAAGCATGGACGTCACCCATCAGTTCCTCAAGCACAACAACACGCATTTCAGCTGGGCCGATTCGATCATGCCCGGCTTTCTGTTCGCCTGCGGGTTTTCCTATCGGCTGTCCGTGTTGAAGCGGGTTCCGCAGTTGGGGCGCGGCAAGACCTATCGGGGCATCGCCCGTCGCAGTTTGGCCCTCGTGCTGGTGTCGCTTGCGGCCTATGGATTTGGCGGCGGCTTCTCCCACTGGGATGAGATGACGCGTGCGGGCGTTTCGCGATTCGTCGCCGGAGTCATCAAAGCCGACCTGTGGGAAGTGCTGGCGATCATCGGCATGCTGCAGTTGCTGTTGCTGCCCGTCATTGAGACCAGTGCAAAAGTCCGGATGGCGACGATCGTGCTGTTGTCGGTGACGCATGTCGGCATCTCGTGGTGGTTCAATTATGACTTTGTCTATGGGCTGCCCACCTGGATGGATGCGTACTGGGGTATCGAGGACAAGCGTGCCTGGGATGGCGGTTGCTTCGGGCTCATCTCCTGGGCGATCCCCATGCTGGCAGGCACGCTTGTGTACGACGTGCTCTCGTCGCGCCCGCCGGTAAAGGCGATTGCTCCGCTTGCGTTCTGGAGCGCGGGTGTGATGCTGGTGGCCTACGGCCTGTCCTGTTTCACCACGCTGTACGACGTGACAGATCCGGAGGCCATTGCCGCATATCATGCCCAGCAGGAGAAAGCCCGGGAGAATGCCGAACGGGCGCGGCTCAAAGCAGAGACAACTCCTGCGCCGGAGGAACCTCCCGCACTGCTGACTCCCGAAGAAGCAGCCCAGGCGCGGGCCGAGCGTGCAGCGAAGGACAACTACGCCAGGTACGCGTCCGAAGAGGAAATCCAGGCGGCGCGAGCGGAAGCCCGCGAGAAGTCCCGCGCGGCGAATTTGACGCGGTTCGCGAAGTCCCCCGTCATTCCCCCGCTGGAGAATGCGCGGGGCCGATCGTGGTCCTCGTTACTGGCTGATCCGCCATTTTACGTCCCGCCGCCGCCGGAACTTCGCAAGCTCAATTACTGGATGATGGATAAGCGGGTCGTCACGCAATCGTTCATCCTGTTCGCCACAGGCTTTGCGATTGTTGTTTACGTGCTGTTCATCCCGCCGTGCGACTTGTGGGGCTGGCAGCTGGGCATGTTTCGGACGTTCGGCCAGAACGCGCTGGCCGCATACATCATCCACTACCCCGTCAAGCTGATGGTCCACGCGTTCACGCCGGACGACTCGCCCGCCTGGTGGGCGGCAACCGGTTTGGCCGTGTTCTTTTTAATCACCTACATGTTCGTGCGTTTTCTGGAGCGGAACCGGCTGTACTTGAAGTTGTGAGGAGAGCGAACCGGCTCGGTCAGGAGCTTTGACGCGAAGTGGATCACTTCCTCTTGCCGCTCTGCCGCTCGTCAATCACCCTGC
>JAHBXU010000450.1 GCA_019636315.1 Planctomycetaceae bacterium
CAGCGTCCGCCTGAACGAGACGACGGTTGGGGGAATCCTGTCTGCCGTGCTCGAGCAGATCGGTCTCAACTATGCGATCGAGGGAAACCGGCTGGGGCTGAATCTTCCCGCACCCGGGAACTGAACAGCCCGTTCCAGACGTTCCTGGGCCGGGTCAGCTCCCGTCGAGGTCGGCCGCTCTTAAATGAGTGCGGGTTCCGGCTCGGTTGCATCGGCGGTGAATTCGGGCCGCTCGCGATTCGCCGGAAGATCGAGACAGGGCGCCATAACGCCCGAGTGACCGGCGGCGGCCAGATTCAAACGAATCTGCTGACAGGTCGACTTGAAAGCATCGATCTGCGCGTCGCTGAGCCCGGTCGTCGCCTGCTGCCGGATCTCGTGACACATCTCCGTACAGCGTTTCCAGACGGCTTCGGCCTGAGGAGTGGGCGTAATGCGGTTCCGACGCCGGTCATCGCTGCATGCCGTCCGTTCGAGCCAGCCGTCCCGTTCCATACGCCGCAGAACCCCGGCCAGCGTCGGCGGCTCGATCCCCAGGTAGTCCGCCATCTCGGCTTGAGAGAAGCTCTCTTCGCATGCCAGACAAGCCAGCACTTCCCACTGCCGCAATGTCATCCCGACCTGCGACAGTTTTGACTGCAGCGCCCGCCTCATGGCGTGCGACGTCGTGCAGATGGCATAGCCAATGCTATTCTCGAAATCATATTCGAGCATGAGAGCCCCCCTAAAGTTCCGGCGGACCTCATCATAGGCCGATTCGCATAAAAAGAGCAAGGCGGGTCGCTCGTCTCCGCAGTGGGGTCCATCGATCCAATGCGCTTTCGCGGCACGACGATTCTCGAGTTTCAGGACGCCGAAGAGCCTTGTCGACGCGGAGCCGATAACTTCACTTGCCGACAATGCGGCATCCTGAGACGATAACGGCAGCGGCTGGGGCCCCGCGGTTCCGTCCCGGCGGAAGGCGTGCCGTGCGTCCCACTCTGTGCCAATCGATGTCCCGGAACATCATGACTTTGAAGAGGAGCTGTCCGCATGTCGACCCCCATTCCGCCCGGACGTGATGGTCTGATCCCGCACCTGGTCTGTTCTCCGTGTACAGACGCGATCGAGTTCTACAAACGCGCCTTCAACGCTGAAGAAGTCTTCCGGATGCTGGCTCCCGATGGCCAACGGATCATGCATGCCGCCATCTTGATTGCAGGCAGGCCGGTGTTTCTTGTTGACGATTTTCCCGAGTTCTGCGAGGGGAAATCCGGGACGCCGCGGGCTTTCGGCGGCACGCCGGTCACGATTCATCGCTACGTGGAGGACGTTGACGCGGCCATTGCGCAGGCCGAAAAGGCCGGAGCCACGGTCAGAATGCCGGCTGCCGATATGTTCTGGGGGGATCGCTACGGCCTCATCGAAGACCCCTGCGGCCACAACTGGTCGTTCGCCACGCATAAGAGCGACCTGACGCCGGAGGAAATGTCTCAGGCCATGCGCGAGAGTTTCGCCCAGGCGGAAGCGCACGCCTGAATGTGGCGAACGGAGACTACGATTCAATGAGTGAATCGTGAGTGAACGGCCAGCCTTGCGCATCTGCTGCAGCTATAAAACGATTGCGGGTTCCTTCCGCCCCGTTGTTTGTCAGGAAACCGGAGACGCCGATGAGCAGCGTACGAGTTCTTGTGGGAACGCGCAAAGGCGCGTTCATTCTCACGTCGGACGGTCAGCGAAAGAACTGGAGCGTGGACGGACCGCATTTCACCGGTTGGGAGATCTACCACCTGAAGGGGTCCCCCACCGATCCCAACCGCATCTATTGCTCGCAGACGAGCAGCTGGTTCGGGCAGATCATCCAGCGTTCCGACGACGGTGGAAAGACATGGAACACGCCGGGCGGCGAGACGATGCCCAGCCCGTACGATCCGCCCGGCGGCGTCAGTAATAACTTCGCTTACGATACGTCGCCCGGCACGGGCCGGCCCCTCACCACGCATCAGTGGTACGACGGCACGCAGCATCCCTGGGAGTTCAAGCGGGTCTGGCACCTGGAGCCGTCACACACCGACCCGGACGTTGTGTACGCCGGCGTCGAGGACGCGGCCATGTTTCGTTCCACCAACGGTGGACAGTCCTGGCACGAGCTGGCCGCGCTCCGCGCGGCCGAAGGCGAGAAATGGGCTCCCGGGGCTGGCGGACTGGGCCTGCATACGATCCTCATCGATCCCACGAACCCGGATCGCATTTACATCGCCATTTCGTCTGCCGGCGCATTCCGCACGGACGACGGGGGGCAGTCGTGGAAGCCCATCAATCGCGGCCTCAAGTCGGAATACATCCCCGACCCGGACGCGCTGGTGGGGCACTGCGTCCATCGCATCGCCCTGCATCCCGCGCGCCCCGAGGTGCTCTACATGCAGAAGCACTGGGATGTGATGCGGACCGACGACGCCGGCGATCACTGGTACGAAATCAGCGGCAACCTGCCGACCGATTTCGGGTTCCCCATCGATGTCCATGCCCACGAACCGGAAACGATCTACGTCGTGCCGATCAAGAGCGACTCGGAGCATATTCCACCGGAGGGCAAGCTCCGCGTGTACCGCAGCCGCACTGGCGGCAACGACTGGGAACCGCTCACCAACGGTCTTCCGCAAAAGGACTGTTATGTGAACGTGCTCCGCGATGCGATGGCCGTCGATTCGCTCGACGATTGCGGCATCTACTTCGGCACGACCGGAGGTCAGGTCTATGCATCGCCGGACGGAGGAGACACCTGGACGCCGATCGTCCGCGATCTGCCGGCCGTGCTGTCCGTCGAGGTTCAAACCCTCAAATGACCACGTTTAATTCGCCGGTTTCGCCGGCCGTTACGAGACGCCGTACGCACGATCGTTCGCGGAGCCGACAGATCGCATGGTCCGCATCGAACTTCCTTATCACCTGAGGCGTCTGGCACGCATCGACCGCGAGGTCGCGTTGGACGTCGAAGGGACCGTGACGATGACGTCTGTGCTCGACGCACTTGAGACCCATTATCCCATGCTGCGCGGGACGATCCGAGAACACGGGACGCTCAAGCGGCGGCCGTTGATCCGCTTCTTTGCGTGCCGGCAGGACATCTCGCACGACCCGGTGGACACGCCTCTCCCCGAAGCGGTCGCTGCCGGAACCGAACCGCTTCTGATCGTCGGCGCTGTGGCCGGCGGATGATGTGACGCACCGGAGCGCGCTCACACGTCGGGTCACCCGAAGCATGAGCGAGGGAGTTCACGGAAACTCCCTTGAGACGTTCCTCGCAGACGCTTCGGGTGACAAGCCACGAGGCCGCGACTCATGCGGAGCCGCAGCACTTCTTGTACTTCTTGCCGCTGCCGCAGGGGCAGGGATCGTTTCGGCCGACCTTGCTTTCGCGATTGCGAATCGGATCGATGGTCTGCACCTGTTGTCCGGGCTCCGTCTGGACATCTTCCCCTGCGTAGGCCTCCGCCGCCGGGGCGGCTTCTTCGTGAACCGTGCCGGTAATCTGCCAGAGTGATCCGACGAATTGAGGCGACTCTTTCTCCAAACGGAAGATGGCTCCGGTGACCTGCTCGCCGATCCGGTCCCACATCGCGTCGAAGGCCTTCATGCCTTCCCGTTTGTACTCGACCTTGGGATCCTTCTGCGCATAGCCGACGAGACCAATTCCCTGCCGCAGATGGTCCATGTAATAGAGATGTTCTTTCCACGCATGGTCGAGGACGTCCAGAAGCACGGCGCGCTCGGCATGGCCCAGTTCCGGCCGATACCGGGCGTCGTACCGCTGCATCACAAGCCGCTGCACGTCATGCCAGCCAAGATCGGCAACGGCGTCCGGCTTGATGTCGACATGAAACTCCTTGTTCGCAAAATCGACGAGGCTGGTGATATCGGCGACCCCGTTTTTGCCGGAGTGCCCGTTTCTTTCGGGCTTGCCATTGGAATGGTCGTCAAAGAACTGCTGCTCCATCTTGGCAACCGAGACGGCGGGCGGAAAGAACGACCGACTGCGTTCGGTCAGGAGCGTTTCGACTTCGGGACGTTCCTTCTCTTTGAATTCGTCGGCCGTCAGACTGCTCTGGAAGCGAGCATTCGCCCAGCGCATCAGGGCTTCGCGGTCAGATTGTCCCTTCGCACCCCAGAATCGCGTCATGGCCACTGAAACAGGGAACTTAATTTCCTGCTCGTGGTACTCGGCGCGCAGCTTCTCGCGAATGAGCTGCTTGGGCGCCGCTGTGTCATCAAAGCGGGCCAGCTCATCGGGATCCACGTCGAGGCTGTACTGATGTTTGAGCCAGCCGCACAACGTGCGTCGGTTGAAGTCGTCGGCGAGAAACGTGTGGAGCCCCGAAAAGTCGAATTTTTCGATCGATTCCTGGGCACGTGCATTCAGATAACGTGCGAGCGCGTCGCGATCCGCTTCTCCGTCTCGGCTGCCGTCGAGGGCAATTTTTCGGAGT
>JAHBXU010000451.1 GCA_019636315.1 Planctomycetaceae bacterium
GTGTGACGGAACTCGGCAGGCGGTTCGAGAAACTGCGAGGCCTCGGCATCTCGGCGCAGCAGGTCTTCGACCTCGGCACGCAGCGTGGGATGTGCCGCGCAGGCCTCGTCGAGAAATGCCATGCGCTCCCTGGCGTCGGAGATTTCTACGGCCCGGCCGAAGAGATCGGTCGGCGATGGACGTTCCACACTCATGACCAATGATTCTCGGAGATCATGCTTCCCTGATAGCAAGCGCCATTCCGCACGGGGGACTGTCAGAGATTTTCGCAGAATCTCGAACGACGCCGTCAGCCGTCGCGACGTCGCCCATCTTCCGCGCCACGCGGCCCATCGATGGCCCGGTGCAGCCAGGCCCGGGCGAAGCGCCACCGGCGGTGGACGGTCTCAATCGAGACGCCCAGCATTGCAGCCACCTCGTCGTGCGTCAGACCGGCGAAGTAGCGAAGCTGCACGACTTCGGCATGATCGGGGTGTTCCTCGCCGAATCGCGACAGGGCTTGGTCGAGGTCCAGGAGATCGACCCCGTCGGCCGCACTCTCGATCGGCCCATCATCCAGCGGGATGCGATTGAACTCTCCCCCATGCCTGGAGCGACGCTTGCGACGGGCGCGGTCGACCAGGATGCGCCGCATGCATAATGCGGCTGCGGCAAAAAAGTGACGTCGTCCCGTCCAGGGGACGGTCTGTGGTGTATCGACCAGCCGCACATAAGCCTCGTGCACAAGGGCCGTGGCCTGCAGCGTTTGTCCCGGTGATTCGTGTCGGAGCTTTTCGGCGGCAAGCTTGCGCAGCTGATCATACACGAGCGGGAGCAACTGGGCGGCCGCCGCCTGATCGCCGGCCTCGATCTGTGACAGGACTCGCGTGACGTCGCTCATACCGCGATCCAGAATACCCCGTCCGACTTCGAGACGCCACGAGTCAAACCGTGATCGACTTCATCGATGCCGACGACCAATCCATCGCCAATTGCACGTTGGCTGTGCGAGCACAAACCGCTCTGCTGCTCAGTCAATGCGGCGGGCATTCTGCAACAAGCTGGGGGGCCCATGACCAGCCTGTTCGGGGCCGATGTCGTCTGGTTCCCGGCCGGATTGCCGGCTGCGTCCCTCGTGCTGACGTCGCAACAACGGGCTACGCCAGCAACTCAGGGACCGGGCGATGCTCGCCGACGAGGTACTGAGGCCGTCCCGCCAGATCGTTGAATTGCGTCGTGGCCACGTCGACGCCGAGTCGCTCATAGAGCGTGGCGAACACGTCGCGAAAATGGATTGGTCGCGTCAGTGGCTCTTCGCCCCAGCGAGTGGTTGAACCGAGCACTTGTCCGCAACGCAAACCCCCGCCGGCCACCAGCGCGCTGCACACCTTCGGCCAATGATCGCGCCCCGCGTTGGCGTTGATTTTCGGGGTCCGGCCGAACTCGCCCCAGACGATGACGGCAATCTCCTCCAAGAGACCACGCCGTTCCAGATCCCAGAGAAGCGCCGACAGTCCGACGTCCAGGAGCGGCAGACACCCGCGTGCTTCGGGGAAGATATTCGCGTGCCAATCCCAGTTGTAGTCCCCCTGAAGCATGCGACCGAATGGCCAGCGGCTGAAGGCCAGCGTGACGCAACGGGCGCCCGCTTCGATGACCCGCCGCGCGAGCAGGAACTGGTCGAGCAACGTCTTTCCTTCCCGCTCCTGCGGATAGTCCCGGTCGAGACCATAACGCGTTTGCGTCGATCGATCCTCTCGTGTCAGATCCAGCGCTTCGGCCAGTCGCGATGACGTGAGAACGTCGTAGGCCTGACGATGGAACTCGTCCAGGCCGTCGGTGAATCCCTGCTGATCGACGCGGCGGCGAAACTGATCAAAACTTGCCAGGAGCGCCCGTCGGTCGCCCAGTCGGCGCAGGCTGATGTCGTTCAGCATGATGTTCCGCCGGTCCACGGCGTTCACCTCGAAACCGGAGTGTGCTGATCCCAGGTATCCCGGCTGGACGGGCGGAGTTCGCAGAATAAATCGGGCGTCTGCATCCATCGGGCACAAATCGACGGACGCCGGAACCCCCGGCACACGCGG
The DNA here is from genome assembly GCA_019636315.1 of Planctomycetaceae bacterium. Classification (GTDB taxonomy): domain Bacteria; phylum Planctomycetota; class Planctomycetia; order Planctomycetales; family Planctomycetaceae; genus JAHBXU01. The sequence goes on from JAHBXU010000451.1 coordinate 2,067, forward strand.
GCCGAGTTGCTTGGAGAGCACGGATCCGAACGACGGCCAATCCCCCGGCGGGTAGCCCGCGACGACGGGAGAGGCGTCCATCGGCGGATGCGATTCCCATCCCGTCGTGCACCAGTGGGTGTTGTGATCGTCGCGAAACCCATGCAGGGATCGGATCAGCGTATACTGATCCGCCTGACCCGCCAGCCGCGGCATCAGCTCGCAGATCTCGATCCCCGGCACATTCGTGGAGATCGGCAGGAATTCGCCGCGGACTTCGGCAGGGGCGTCCGGTTTGAGATCGAATGTATCGAGGTGCGGCGGCCCCCCCGGCTGCAGCACCATAATCACGCCTTTGATGGGCTTTCGCCGCCCAACCGGAGGAGCGGATGCGGCCTGAGCACGCAGAAGATCCGGGAGCGCCAGTCCGCCGAGCCCGAGTCCACCGATCCGCAACCAGTTGCGGCGCGTGAGCCCGTCACAATATCGTGACGAAGTGCCGGAGATCGTCAGCATGGCCAGTCACCCTTCCTGCTGAGACACACATCGCTGACTACTGTACACGCCGCATGACGACCGAGCAACGTGGCTCATGTTGGAAGCGAACATCGGCGGACAGGTATGTGGGGTCTCGAACAGGGTCGGTGCCGCGGCGGCCAGCGCGTCGATTTGCTGGCGCGAGACATGCGTTGCCGGAGCGACGAATCACTCGTCACGCGGCGTTGCCAGGATCCTTTGAACTCTGAGATTGTCGCCTGTCACGATGCGAATTGCCGAACTCTTTCATTCGATTCAGGGGGAGGGCCGCCTGCTCGGTGTGCCGAGTGTGTTTGTGCGCACATCCGGCTGTAATTTGCGGTGCTGGTTCTGCGATACGCCATATACGTCGTGGCAACCGGAAGGGGACGAGCGGTCGGTCGATGAGATTCTGCAGGAGCTGGCCGCCATCGACTGCGAACACGTGGTGATCACCGGCGGCGAACCGATGCTCGTCCGGGAGCTGGTGTCCCTGACAGAGGAACTCCACAGACGAGGCCATCACATCACGATTGAGACGGCGGGAACGGTCGACCTGCCGGTTTTCGCAGACCTGATGTCGATCAGTCCCAAGCTCTCGAACTCAACGCCCGATGACCATCGCAACATCGAAGGACAGATGTCCTCTGCTCGTGTTGTGGGAAGCTGGACGGCGCGTCACGACGCGCAGCGTCATCGTCCCGAGGTGATCCGGCGGCTGATTCGCGATTACGACTATCAGCTAAAGTTCGTGATCGACGATGCCGACGACGTTCTGGAAGTGGAACGCTGGCTCATCGAGTTTCCAGAAGTTCCGGACAGCCGCGTGTATCTGATGGCTCAGGCGATCGACCGTGACGCGCTCGTCGAGAAGTCGCGCTGGATTGCAGAGATCGTCAAGTCCCACGGGTGGCGTCTGTCGCCGCGCCTGCACGTCGAACTGTGGGGTAACACTCGCGGGACTTAACGAGAGCGAGTGCTCGACATGTCGAGCACTCGCTCTCTCGCACGACGAATGACATCAGATGACTTCGTACTCACGCTTCGTGATGAGACCGGGCATCGGGACGGGGTACTTCCCATCTTCGTCCGGCATCAAAGGAGCGTCCGAAGTCAGAGTGAGGCTTTCGAGGCCCGGCGCAAACTCGTGATCGCCGTTGAGAATCTGGTCAAATGTAATGACCTGTCCGGTGTGAGCCGCCATCCGGCCCATTGAGGTCACCAGGCTGGCCTCGGCGCCGCGCTTGACCTCATTGTAGGGGAGGTCTTCGCGAATCGCGCGAATGAGATGGTCCCATTCCAATTGATAGGGACTCGGTTCCGGCTGCGGAAACGCCCAGGTGATCTCATCGTTCTCCATTCGCTGGCCCTTGTAGATGCGGCACTTGGCCGGCGAATGGGCGGCCGCGGAGATGACGGCGGAACCCTTCGTTCCGTGGGCGTAGCTGGCGAATTCCTGATGGCAGCCGAAAATGGTGCGGCCCTGGAGCATCAGTTTACTGCCGTCGGCGAAGGTATACTCAACCGAGTACGAGTCGAAATTCTGGTCGACATCCTCTCCGCGATAGTGACGGCCGCCGCTCGCCTTGGCCTCCACCGGCCAGGCGTTCTTCATCCAGCAGCATTCATCAATGTTGTGAATCAGGAAATCGCTGTACGCGCCGCCACTGGCCCACAGGAAACCGTGGAAGTTACGAATCTGGTACATCAGATCGCTGAGCGGACCGGGATTCCGCTTGACGGGAGTATTGCCCGTCGGCCCCAGCATGCGGTAGGCGCGAAGCAGCACGAGATCGCCAATCTGCCCGTCCTGAATCCGCTGGTACAGCTCTTCGCGTGCTTCGCAATGACGGCACATCAGGCCGACGCCGACCTTCAGGTTTTTGGCCGTCGCCTGC
>JAHBXU010000452.1 GCA_019636315.1 Planctomycetaceae bacterium
ACGATCCAATCACAGAGGGCTTTGACGGCCGCGGAAGTGTTGATGTAGGCGACGGTGACAAAGTCTCGCCCCTCCTGCCGCAGTTGCGTCTGATAAGCCGCAAGTTTGTCAGGCGGGCAGCTTTCCGCCAGCGAGCATCCGGCGAGCAGGTCAGGGAGCAGCACCCGCTTTTCGTGGTTCATGATCTTGGCCGATTCGGCCATGAAGTGCACTCCGGCAAAGACAATCGTCGACTGCTCGACCCTGGTCGCGTCCCGCGCGAGTTTGAGCGAGTCGCCGGTAAAATCGGCGATGTCCTGGATTTCGCCGTCGACGTAAAAGTGCGCAAGAATGACCGCGTCCTGCTCCCCCTTCAGACGATCGATCTCGTCCATCAGGTCCAGCGGATCTTCGTACGGCGGATCGTCGACGCCAATGATCGGGAGTGTATCGAGTGCGCTCATCGCTTGTCCTTCCGAGGGGAATTATAGCCGCGCACCGACCTCATTTCATGCTCGCTGCCGCGATCTCGCAGGGATTGGGCCGAATGTCCAATGCCCACAATCCGGAACGTGTGGAACCCCGAGTTCTTCTCGATCAATCCGAATCGTCACAAGTCGACGGCTTCGGAATCTGTCCCTGGACAAATTGCGAAACAGGCTCATGGACGCCGCCTCGGACCGCGCGGCATCCCGGAGAATTTGTCAGAGCAGCTCACCGGGGGCTCCGGCGCATCGCGAGGCGCATTTCGTTAAAATTCAACAGCCGGTTTCTGCTGCAATCCAACCTGCAAAGAAAGTCGATCCATGCAATTGGGCTTTGTCACGGCCATTCTGCCGGAACTGTCGTTCGAAGAGGTGCTGAAATTCGCTCAGGAAACCGGATATGACTGCGTCGAAGTCATGTGCTGGCCTCCCAGCAAAGCCGAGCGACGATACGCGGGGGTCACGCACATCGATGTGGCGAACTTCTCCGACGCGGATGCCGACCGTATTCGCAAACTGACCGACCAGACAGGGGTTTCGATCAGCGGGCTCGGGTATTATCCCAATGCGCTGTGTCCCGACCGGGAGGAATCGGACGTCTATGTGGCGCACATTAAAAAGACCATCGCCGCCTCCGCGAAGCTGGGCATCAATGTGATGACATCCTTCGTCGGCCGCGACTGGACCAGGTCAGTCAACAACAACTGGCCCCGTTTTCTGGAAGTCTGGAAGCCGCTGATCGCGTTTGCCGAGGAACAGGGCGTCCGAGTGGCGATCGAAAATTGCCCCATGCTGTTCAGCGACGACGAATGGCCGGGCGGCAAGAACCTGGCTTACTCGCCGGCCATCTGGCGACGCATGTTCGCCGATATTCCCAGCGATCACTTCGGACTCAACTACGATCCCTCGCACCCGACGTGGATGCAGATGGACGCCATCAAGCCAATCTGGGAGTTCAAGGACCGTATCTTCCACACGCACGCCAAAGACGTCCGTGTCGACCGCAGCAAGCTGGATGACGTCGGCGTCCTCGGTTATCCGCCAGAATTTCACGCCCCCAAGCTGCCCGGTTTGGGCGATGTCAATTGGGGTCAATTCTTTTCGGCGCTGACGGACGTCGGTTACCGCGGGCCGGTGTGCGTCGAAGTCGAGGACCGCGCCTACGAAGGGACGCTGGAACTCCGTAAGGACTCATTGCGGCAGAGTGCGCGGTACTTGAAGAACTTTCTCCCCTGATCCGTCCCTCCGGCTGAGCGCGCGAGTGTCTCGGATTCGCCCGTTCAGTGGATCAAGGCCACTTGCGACGGCTCGGAGGTCGATCTCGCACCACGAATCAGTATCGCCCAAGGGCAACACAACGAAGGGGCGACTTCTGATCGCCCCCTTGTGTGACTCACGGCTGAAAATCCTGATACGTGCGGGAATTCCCGGGCGAGTCAGGGACCGCGGATGACGCTGATTCTGCGGATGCAGGCCCAGGAATGGACCGCCCGCCGCCGGAGTTCAACCAACCGGTTCCTGACGAAACAAAGCGGATCGGGAGAAAGTCTGTGACAATCCGCCCGATCCGCGTCATCTGCGGTCCTTCAAACCTTGCCGACAGCACACTCAGGGGAGTGCGACCGTCTGCAGATTCAGAGTATTGCCGTTACGGGTCAGGACCACGGCCTGGCGATCGTTCAGCTTGTCGAGCTGTTCAACGCCGGTGAGTTCACCAATCGTCTCGTACGCCAGTCCAGCCGTCCCCCCCCCTTCGACCGGATTCTTGATCGCTTCCTGAGTGGCGATCGTATCCGTGCTGACCTTCATGACACCTCGGTCGCTGTTGGCGATCAGAAGGAAGTCCTTGCCGTCCTTCTGATAGACGATCATATCGAGCGGGCGGTTCCGATTGCCGAGTTCGGCAACCGTGGTGCCTTCGATCTTGGACCCGGCGGTGACGTCATTCAGCGGAAACTTGACCAGCGGCGTGCACTGAAATCCGGCGAGCAGACTGGCCTCGCCATTGATCGTGAACGGCACGAACGTGCGGATCGCCGCGTTGTCTTCCTGGCGTCCATGCGCCCCGTGGTAAATCTCCACATTGGCCGCCGCCCGCTGATTCGAGAAGGGGAACGCCACCGAGCGCACCGTCGACGGCGCCGCCTGATCCGTCAGCCCGGAAATCAGCACCTGTCCATCGACAAACGCGAGATCTGTGATCGTTTCGTCCCGCAGATTGATCTGCCGTCGTCCGCGCTGCACAATCTCGTCCTTGGGCGCGTTCGGCAGATCGACCTTTGAGAACGGCACGTTCTTCAGCGACACCGGACTGATCTTGCCGTCCGTGCCGATCTTGACGATGGCCGGCTCCGACTCTTCGATTGTCAGCGACACATAAACGTTGCCGCTCGCCGGGTTGACCGCCAGGTCGTTGATCACGACTTCACGCGGCCGCACTCCCAGTTGCCCGCCCAGTTTTTCGAGCAGATCGTCGACATTGATTTCCGCCTTCGCGGCGTTTGCCGACTTGTCGCCGGTGGCGACCGCGAACACCGCAGCGCCCCGGGCATCGCCGACAAACAGGATTCCGTCCGGGCCAAACGCCAGGTGCCCTGCCGACTGGATCTTCGGCGTCCCGGCTTCCAATCCATAGACGTCGGCACAATCTCCCTGCTGGCTCACACTCAGGGCGAACCCCATCAGCATACACGTCAGCGTGACATTCGCTCTCATGTTGGTCTCCTTCCGGTTCCGAATTGTCAGATTCTGCAACATTGTCAGATTCTGCGACGCCCACCTCGCCGCACGGCATGGGTCCGATCTTACCCGCGAGCGGACCACAATTCCAGAAACACCGACGGCATCAAGGTGAGTGCGGCGTCGTCACGGTGGGTTGCCGAGTCTCCGATTAAGGCCATGCGCTCACACCGACAGGTCGGTGAGCATGCCGAATTCCGCTCCGAGTTCCGCTCCGAGGCCCGGCGAGTGTGTGCGGCGGAAACGATGGTGAAAATCGTCTCTCCTTACTCCCGATCAAGCGGCTGAGCATTCCGCCACGAAGCAAGGGCCAAACGGGGGGCTGATCCTACCTGGTGGTGATGCCATGTGACGGAAATGAAGAACTTTCTGCAAAGCCGTCAGCAAAACCGGCGAGGTCCGGCGTCGGCCTCTCAAGTGTTCGCATCAAGATCTCAAACAAGGAACATCAAAAATTCACACCGGGCGGCAAAGTATGCATCAGGGGCGTCGAGCGGTTCAACTTTTCAGGAACTCCGTGTTACAATCAATTGGTGGTTCCCACCTCAGTTGCATCCCTCCACGGCTCCGCAATCCCACCACTGATCACGAGGATCTCTGTTGAACACCGACACTCCGCCGGACGTCATTACGCTCGACATGATGCGGGACTGCCTGTATACGGCCGTCGTCAGCGATGCTCTGGACGCCGCCGGATTTCGCCGACAGTCGCCCGGAGTCGAGCTGCGTCCGATCACAACGCAGCAGTTGCTCGTCGGCCGATGTAAAACGACCTTATGGGACGACCTGTATCACGAAGATCCCCGTCCGTACGAGCTGGAACTCAAAGCGGTCGATGCTTGTCGCGCGGATGATGTCTTGATTGCCGCTTGCCACGGCTCAATGCGCTCCGCCATCTGGGGCGAACTGCTGACAACGGCGGCCTCCAATCGCGGGTGCGTCGGTGCCCTCGTCGACGGCGCGGTCCGGGACGTCGTCCGAATGAAGGACATGGGATTTCCTGTGTTCGCCCGTGGCACCAGTCCCCTCGACAGCCTGCACCGACAGCGGGTCGTCGATCTCGATGTGCCCGTGGAAATCGGCGGCGTCGTGTTTCGTTCGGGCGATCTTGTGTTTGCCGATCTCGACGGCGTCGTCGTCGTTCCACAGGAAGCAGAAGCAGACGTCATTCGGCATGCATGGTCCAAAGTGCATGCCGAGAATCAGGTCCGCGACGCGATCCGCAGCGGCCTTTCCGCCACCGAGGTGTTTGA
>JAHBXU010000453.1 GCA_019636315.1 Planctomycetaceae bacterium
ATTGGTCAACACCACCACGGCCCGGTTCCGCCGATCATACGGCGCCGGATGCCGGAAGATGCTCCGCCAAATCTGCGATTCCCTGATGTATTCGCCGACAGACATCGATGCGTTGTCAGTTGTCAGTTTCGGTTGACTGTGTCCGCTCGAAGTTCCGCATACTGCGCCCGCCCGTCACGCCAATTCGACATAGGACGAACCGTCCTGCCATTGGCCCAGTTCCTCCTGGAACTTCACACTCTTATCGACCTCCAGCGAGCCGTCATCGGCCAGCCGAATACCAACCCGCTCGAGTGGACGCGGAGCAGGTCCCTCGAAGTTGATGCCCGTGATATAGAAACCGGATCCGTGACAGGGACACTTGAATTTCTGCTCGCCATCGAGCCAGTTGGGCGTGCATCCCAAGTGCGTGCAAACGGCATTCAAAGCGTAGATGGTGTTCCGACCGTCATACTGATCCGTATTGACAATCCAGACGCCGCGTGCCGCGATCCACTTCGTAGACACGGTGCCGGACGGATAATCCGATGGGGGGCCAATTTTAAAGCGGCTCGGAGGCTCCACGATCATGTTGGGCATCATGAACCGTGCCGCAGCGAGCCCCCACACGGCCGCAATCGCTCCCATGGCGATCCACGCGGCCATAAAGGGCTCGGTAACCCACACAATCGCCGAACCGAGAAACGATCGCCGCGACGCCGCGTCCGGCTTCTTCGCGGCCGACACAGGAAGCCTTGGCTTGGCCGGTGCAGACTGAGCAGCAGCGGGGACCCCTTCGCGCGCCGCCTTCACCATTTCCTGGACGGAAGGCCGCTCTCCGACTGGCTTGGCGGTCGCAGCTGCCTTCGGGGGCACGGCTTTCGCCGCAGCGCCGGCTGCCGGCTTGCCAGCGGCAACCGCACCTCCGCCCCGGGCCGCGGCAAGAATGTCGGCCGTCGAACCAGGTTTGGCCGCGGGCTTTGCCGCCGCCGCACCGCCGGTCTGCGCCCTTGCGGCTGCGAGGATATCCGAAGTGGCCGTTGGCTTCGCGGCAGCCCCTGCCGGCTTGCTTCCGGCAGTTCCCGCACGCGCGGCAGCAAGGATATCAGCGGTCGATGCGGGCTTCGGCTTCACGGGCGCTGGCCCGGCCGATGGGGCCGTATCGACCGATGGCGTCTCGGCGGGCGCGGCTTCCGCCGCCTCCGGAGCGGGTGCCGCCGGTGCCTCACCGGACGACGCCCCCGCGTCCTGCTTTCGCGCTCGCGCGAGAATATCCGCTGTTGTGAGCTTCTCTTTAGCCATGAGAATGCGTTGCGATGTCCTGCAGGACCGATCGTTCCCGCCAGTAACAGAGGCGCAATCGTCTCCGCAAGGGGATCCAAGACTGCGGAATCATGGCAGCTTCAAATTGACGTGGCAACCGACAACCGACGGTGCACACCGGATTTCTCACAAGCTGGAAGGTGTCCGAAACGCGTTTCCCACCGCTGAGAATCAACGGCAGCAGTGAAACGGTTCGTGAACCGTCCGTCGCGATGGACAAATCAACAAGTGCCGTGAGAAGATCGGCCTGAAACACCTTGGGGAATGAATGCCCGACGGTCCGCGTTTGCTTTCCGGCGGATCATCCTCTCAGCGAGATGACTCATGCAGCTTGCCGATCTGGAACGCTGGATCCGTCGCGATCCTGCTGCGCGTGGCTTTCTCGCGATCTGGGAAGCAGGCGGACGCCCCTGTGCCGATGACCTGCCTTCAGCCGCCGAAAGTCTGGCGACAAAGGCCACTGCGGTGGGACTTGTCACCGGGTTCTTTGTCCCCGACGCTCCCACCCCCGCGGCGGAGACAGACGGCCCCATCGGGACGATCCTACTGGCCGACGTCCTGCGGACGAATGGGTGCGAAGTCTGCCTCATCACCGACTCGCTGTGCATCGACGCACTTAGTGCGGCCGTCGACGCGTGCGGCGCATCAATAGATATCGAAGTCTGCCCCGTGCCGATTCAGGCGTCGGCTGCGTGGCGGGCCGCATTCTGGAACTCTCCGCGAGGCCGGCGGTTGACGCATTTGGCGTCCGTTGAACGCATCGGTCCCGTTTTCAGCAATGATCCATCGGAATCGCGATGCTGTAACATGCGAGGGACGTCGATCGATGATTGGTCGGCCGATTTGTATCGGCTGTTCGAGGACCGCCCGGCCGCCGTACGGACCATTGGCGTCGGCGATGGAGGGAATGAGATTGGTATGGGCCGCTGTTGGAAGCGGGCGCATGGCATCAGCACGCCGGCCAACGCCTGTCGGACGGAAACCGATTGGACGGTCGTCGCCGGAGTCAGCGATTGGGGAGCCATGGCGCTGGCGGCCGCTGTTGCGATCCACAAGGCGAACATCGATTCGCTCGCACCGTGGTCCTCGGCCCGAATCGAACACACCCTCACGCACATGGTTACGCGCGGCCCCGCCATTGACGGCCGCACGTTCCGCCCCGATTCCACTGTCGACGGCCTGCCGTTCGCTACCTATATCCAACCCTGGGACCTCATCCGACGAGAACTCGGACTCACGCCATGAACGGCCACCGATAAGCCGCCTTCCATGGGTGGCGTGGATTGCCAGTCACGGTCTCGCGTTCCCTCCGAGGCTCTGATTGTCTCGCATCGTTCTCAGCGGAAACACGAATCACAGTCTGCACTGATTCCGATCGACGTCGCTGGTTAACCCGCGATTCAGGATGGTGTCTCTTCCGTGAGCAGCCGCGCCACATCTTTCTGACATCGGTCGAGCACAGTCATCATGTTCTCGTAAAGCGAGACCAGGTCCGGCGTGCGACCGTCCACAGCGGCTCGCTCAAGTTCACCCGCCGCCAGACTGACGTCCACCGCTGCCAGGTTGGCCGCGGAACCTTTCAGATTGTGTGAAATCGAGCGGACCTCATTCCAGTTCCCCTTTTCGACGGCCTCCGACAGATCTTCCGCCTGTTGCAGGGTGTGCGACTGAAACATCCCCAGCAGATGCCGGATCAGATCCGCATTGCCGTCGAACCGATCGTGCAGTTCGTCGAGTCGAACCGAACATTGAGCAACCTCACTTTTTCCCGTTGTGCCAGTGCCAGCGACACTTGCCTCCGCGGCATTGGCGTGTAAGTCGTGCGCCGTATCTGCCGGAGGACAAATGCATCGCTCAAGGCATTCGATCAGGACTACGCGATCAACTGGTTTCGTGACATAGTCGGTCATGCCGGCCGCGAGGCAACGGTCCCGGTCGCCCTGGACGGCCTGGGCGGTCAAGGCGATGATCGGCAGTCGATGTCGCCGCGGAAGCGGCCGCGTCTTGTCGGCTTCCCATTGACGGATCGCTTGCGTCGCCTCAAAGCCATCGACTTCCGGCATTTCGCAGTCCATCAACACAGCGTCGAACGCTTCGCGCTGGACGAGTTCAATCGCTTCGCGACCGTTCCGCGCAGTGCTCGGCGTGTAACCCGCCGCTCGCAGAATCTCACTGGCCACGACGCGGTTCACGTCGTTGTCGTCCACCACGAGGATTCTCCGTGGACTCTGCACGTTGACGGGAGACGCGACTCGGGGCGGGGCAGTCGTCGCCGGTCGTTCGCTGAAGGATTCGTCGCTGCGGACTTGAGTGGCCGTGATCACCGCATCAAACAGTCGCGACTGTCGCACGGGCTTCTGGAGGCAGGAGAGATCCAGTCGACGCAGCTCATCGCGCGTCAGATCTTCATTGAGCGAAGTCAGCATGATCAACCGGGGGTGTCCGAGCTTATTATCGGATCGAATCATGTGGGCCAGTTCGAGTCCGTCGACTTCCGGCATCAGGCGATCGAGAATCGCCAATCGGTACGGGGTGCCGGCGGAAGCGGCCGCTTTCATCTCGCGCATCGCATCGCGGGCCGACGCCACGCTCGTCGGCTGAATGCCCCAACGTGTCAAATACTCGCGGAGAATCTGGAGGTTCGTGTCGTTGTCATCCACCAGCAGGGCGCGAACGTCCGCCAGCGTCTCCGGCATTCGTGGCGTCGGACCGGTGTTCTGAGCGAGCGCCGCCGGAATCGTGAGCCAGAACGTCGACCCTTCCCCTTCGCGGCTCTCGACGCCGATCTGCCCTCCCATGAGTTCCACAATCTGTTTGCAGATCGCCAGTCCCAGGCCGGTTCCGCCGTACTTGCGAGTTGTCGAGGCGTCGACCTGTGAGAACGACCGGAATAACCGGCTCGCGCGCTGTTCCGGAATTCCGATGCCCGTATCGCGGCACGCAATGCGTACAAACGCCGCGCCCGAACCTTCTGCAGAGATCCGCTCTGCCGACAGGCTGACTTCGCCGCGCTCCGTGAACTTCACCGCGTTGCCAGTGAGATTCACCAGCACCTGCCGCAAACGCTCGGGGTCTCCCAGCACCATTCGCGGAACATCGGCCCCCACGTGAGAATTGAGCTCCAGCCCCTTGGCGTGCGCCCGA
>JAHBXU010000454.1 GCA_019636315.1 Planctomycetaceae bacterium
CGACAGACAGCGCGAGCGTGACGATGGCCAGAAACTTGATCCGTTGCATAGCTCCGACTCCGCTATTGAGTGAGTGACCTGATCGCGAGACCCGCCCCAGAACGCCTGTGGGCGACGAGTCTGCCGGACGGCGGACTCCCGTAATATACCGGTGCGGCGGACCTTCGGTACACGTGCGGCCTCCAGGAGCCTGGCAGGGAAAGCCCGGGGTGCCTCATGATTCTCGGGGAGTCGAGCGTTGTCCCGGATCGGCCCGTGTGTACGATGGAGTGGAGAGTGCGGTATTCCCTGCCAGGAGCGATCGTGACGGATAGCCCCGCCATCGACGACCATGACGAGTGGTTCCAATTGCGACGCGGCGGCCAGGAAGCGGTCGCCAGGTTATTCTCGCAATACAGGGACCGCCTGGAACGCATGGTCCGATTTCGAATGGATCCGCGACTTTCAGGACGCGTCGACCCGGATGACGTCCTTCAGGAGGCCTATCTCGAAATTGACCGGAGGGTTCAGGATTACATCGACCGGCCGTCCGTTCCCGTTTTCGTATGGATGCGGCAGATGACCTGGCAGACACTGATCGATATTCATCGTCGGCACATCATCGCCAAAGCCCGGAATGTGAGTCAGGAAGTCTCACGGATGCCCGGTCCCGGGTTGACGTCGGCTTCGCTGGCAGCCCAGTTGGTGGGACATTTGACATCCCCCAGCCAGGCCGCCATTCGGGAAGAGCGGTTACAGCGGGTCAGAATCGCCCTGGATGGGATGGATGAGATCGATCGCGAGGTGCTGGCGTTGCGGCATTTCGAACAACTGACGAACAACGAGGTCGCTGACGTCCTGGGCCTGCAGAAGGCGGCGGCGAGCAATCGCTATGTGCGGGCCCTGAGTCGACTCAAACAGACCCTGGATCGTGAGATGAGCGGCGATTGAGGCTCGCCTCGCCGCCCTCAACGCCACTTCTGACACGTGGCCTACCGATGATGCCGCAGCCGCCTGCCGCCGATTCTGACCGCAATCCCGTGGACGTTCTGGCGGATGAGTTCGCCCTGCGGTATCGGCGGGGGGAAACGCCGTCGATTACGGAGTATGTTCGCCGCTATCCGGAGCACGCCGAGCAGATCGAGTCGTTGTTCCCGTCCGTGGCCCTGCTGGAGCAACTGGGTTCGCGGCCCGAAGGCGACGGGGAAGGGCGTCCTGCACCTCAAGGGAGCCTGCCGCCCCATCACCAGGTGGGCGATTTTGAGATTCTGCGGGTGATCGGCCGTGGGGGAATGGGGGTCGTGTATGAGGCTGTTCAGCAGTCGCTGCATCGGACGGTCGCGTTGAAGGTTCTCAGCACGTCGTCGCTCCATTCCGAAAATCAGGTCAAGCGGTTCGAGAGAGAGGCGCAGGCAGCCGCACAACTGCATCACACGAATATCGTTCCCGTCTTCGGCGTCGGCGAGCAGGAAGGACTGCGGTACTATGTGATGCAGCGGATTCACGGACTGGGCCTCGATGCGGTGCTGGCGGAACTTGCGCGCTGTGCACGCTCTGGTTCCCCGACTGTGGACCGGTCCCCCGGCGGCCCGCGAGAGTTGGGATTCGCTCACGATCTGGCGGGTGTGCTGATTTCCGGTGAACTGACACGCTCCAAATCGGGATCCCATCTCTCCGGCGACACTTCCAGCACCCGGTCTCATCCGAGTGCGCCGTCGGTGGGGCCGATGCGCTCGGGGCAGGGGAGCGCCGTCGACGGCAGCGCCGAGACGCGGCTGTTCGCCCCGACTCCTTCCAGTGGGGATACGTCCGACGTCGCCCCACCGTCATTCGTCCCCAGCAGTCTCGTGCTTCGCGATTCGTTCTCCGGCGGCGCAGGAGTTCGCAGCAGCATGATCCTGCGAGACGATCTACGCTGGTCCGAGGAAGCGTCTCTGGGAGATCGCTCGGCCGTTCCGTCGTCAAACGAGTCGGTCGAGACGGGCGGGGCGGCGCACTTTTTTGGTCGGCGGTACTGGAGAAACATCGCACGTATCGGCGTGCAGGTGGCGTCGGGACTGCAGTACGCACACTCGCAAAGCACGCTACACCGCGACATCAAGCCGGCGAATATCCTCCTCGATAACGAAGGCACGGCCTGGATCGCCGACTTTGGTCTGGCGAAGGTGCTGGAGTCGGACAACGTGACCCGCACCGGCGACGTCGTCGGAACCCTGCGCTACATGGCGCCGGAACAGTTTCACGGCGAAGCACACGCCCGCAGTGATCTCTACAGCCTGGGACTCACACTGTACGAACTGCTCACACTGCGTCCGGCCTACGACGAGACCGATCGGCAGAAGCTCATTGCCCGCAAACTGACGCCTCACGATCCGCCGTCATTAAGAAAATGGGCGCCCGATATTCCGAGGGACCTGGAGACCATCGTCCACAAGTGTCTGGCTTACGAGGCCGGTGAGCGGTATGCGACCGCCGGCGCTGTGTTGGAGGATCTGCAGGCCTTTCTGGACGACCGTCCCATTCAAGCACGGCAGTCTTCCCCGGTCGAGCGGCTGTGGCGATGGTGCCGCCGCAATCCGGCCATTGCCGGTCTCTCCGGGACCGTCGCCCTGCTGCTGCTGCTGACGCTCGGGCTGACGTCGGCCGGCTACGTCCAGGAAAAGCAGCGGGCCGCGCTCGAGCAACAACGAGCCAGCGACGAACAAAAACTGCGAGCCGACGCACAGCGGGCCGAGCAGCATGCCGTCGAAGAGCGCGTGAAAGCCGAGTCGATCGTCGAGATCGTCTTTAAGGCGCTGAACGGCATCGGGCAGTCGTTCGTTTCAGACGATATGACGGGCACGATCAATCTGGATGACGACAGTGCGGATGAGCAGATTCAAGCGCCCGCTTTTTCCCCGGAGACGGCGGCCATCATGGAACTGCTCCGCAACACGTTCGACGAACTGGCGGAGATCGCTGGGGAGAACAGCCGATTCCTGGACTATGCCACCAGTGCGGATCTTCGCGCGGGAGAATTGCATTTGAGGCTCAATCAGTGGGAACAAGCGAAGGCTGCGTTCCTGCGCGCGATTCAGCTTTATGAAAAATCCGGACAGTCGCCAGCGGATGCCGACGCCGTGGTGCGGCTGGCCAAGCTCTACAACGGGCTGGGAGTCGCTTACGAGTCGCTGGGCGAGTGGGAACCAAAGCGTGACGTCCAGGAACGGGCTCTCGCCCTGCTTCGAGAGGCCGGTCAAGGCCCGGAGATTCAGTTTGAACTGGCGCGCACACATTATCTGATCGGACGACGCCCGAGCGGGCCTCCCACGGGAAACGCGCGGCGGCGCGGACGTGATCGACGTGATCCGCCCCCGCCGGACGGGGAACGACCGCGACCGATAGACGCCCGCTTCTGGGAGCGGCTGGACCAGGAACGCCGGGAGCACCTCGCCGACGCGACGACCCAATTTGCCGATCTGGCCACCAAGCATCCCTCCGTGTCGCAGTACCAGTACTGGTTAGCGCTGTGCCATCTGGAGGCAGCTAAACAGTCGGTCCGGTCGCCTGAGGCGGAAGAACGCAAAACGCAGGCCATCGCCATCCTGGAGCAACTGGTGCACCACGACGCGGGTCGCACGGACTACCTGTACCATTTAAGCGAAGCCTACGAACTCAGCTATGACCAGTACGGTCCTTCGCTCGGCCCGCGCCCCTGGTGGGATCACGACGAGCCACAAGCAGGGTGGTCGCCCGCGTCGGCGACGCAGGTCGAAGGCGATTTGCGGCTCGCGCTTCGATATTCCAATGAGCTGATCGAACGTCAGCCGCACGTTCCCGGCTATGCGATGTCCAATCTGATCCTCATGATGCGGTTGATGGATGTGTTGCACGCTCAGGGAAACGAACCGGCGGCACTGGAACTCCTGGATCGCATCGATGCCTCCCGATCCACGGTGGAGCACCGGTTCCCCGAACTCGAGACGTTCTCTCAATTCTTCGGCACGGCAGCGGGGTTTATGCGGGCTCGTGTCTACGTTGCTCATGGGCGATTCGCCGAAGCGCGCGATATCCTGGCTCCTATGGTTGCCGGTTTCAGCCGATTTGAAGGTCCGGCGCCAGGCGGGGGCCGGCCGCCGCGCGGACTGCCTCGCGAAATTCTGCCGGTCTATCGCCTGCTGGTGACCTGCCTCGAACGGCTCGGTGAGAATGAGCAGGCGACCACGATTCGCAGCCGTTTGGAGGCGATCAACCGCAGCGACGCCCCTCCGGATCGCGGTTCGCCGCCGCGTCCCAGGCGACCGGATTAGGTGCCGACTGCCCCGGCCGACTGCGCGCTCTGACGCCGGTCCGCGGGGTGCAGTGACCTCTTGCTGTAACAACGACATCACCCGTTCGTCGGGACCAGTTGAGGGGACACGTCACGCGTCGCACACCACATGCGCCGCCGCGACGTCCGATCCCAAACCGTCAGCGCGG
>JAHBXU010000455.1 GCA_019636315.1 Planctomycetaceae bacterium
GTATAGTCTGCTAATGGACGAAAGTCAAGTGCCGTCCTACTACTTCATAAAAGAGCGCCTTTGACGAAGTCCTAGGAATGGGTTATGCTGTGCGCGTCATGGACGTGAAGAGGAGAAATCGTGACGGCGGACGAATGCGACCAACCGACTGATGGCCTGTCCCCGATGGCGGTTTCCCAGGCTGGGGCAGGGGAGCGGATCAAGCATCCCCTGACCCTCCAGCCGGCTCACGACGATGATCGGATTCATCTCCAAGCGACGTTCTATCACTACCTGCTGTTCTGCCAGGCGAACAAAGCGGCGAGCACGCACCGGATCTACCGGTCCACCCTCTGGGCCTTCTACCGCTGGTGGAGCCAGGAACGACCCTACGAGACGCTGGGTCCCACGCTGCTCCATGCCTACAAGATTTGGCTCTGCGAGACCCGCGATCAGGGGCATGAACGGTTGCAGGCGCGGTCGATCAATAACTATCTCGCCGCGGTCCGGGCATTGTGTCGGTGGATCAAAGCCCGTCATGCGATGAATTGGGATCCCGGCCGGGAGATCCCGGATGAGCGGGTCGATAACAAGACCTATCAGCGGTTGCCACTGAGCCCCGCGCAAGTCACCACGTTGATCGAGCGCTTCAATGATTCCCTGATCGGTCGACGCGATGCCGCCATGACCTATCTCATGGCGAAAACCGGCCTGCGCGCGATCCAGGTCCAACGGGCGGATTGTGGGGATCTCGAGTGCCTGCAGGTTCAGGTGGCGCAGGGGGCCGATCGGGAAGGGGCGCGCAGGGGCTCGACGGCCATGCGGGAGCAATGGATCTTGCGGACACAGGGCAAGGGGCAGCAGACGAAAGAGAGTTTTGTGAACCTGATGCCCGAGGTCTACGCCCGGCTGCAGCGGTATCTCCATGCCCGCGGGCCGGTGTCGCCGCGCCAGCCGCTGTTTGCCCGGCATCATGACAAGCTCACCGCGCATCTGGAGCAGGCACGGTCGAAGCAGGGCGCAGGGGAGGGGCAGCCGATGGCGCCGGACGAGCGGTTGCGGCTCACGACCCGTGCCATTCAGCTGCGGATTACGGAGGCCATGACCCGTTGCGGGCTGCGGGACGCCGCTCGGCCGGACGAGGCCTCACCGCCGATGAGTCGCCGGCGCCGGCAACGACGGGTGACGCCGCATAGTCTCCGCCATACGGCTGCGACGGAGGCGGCGCGCACCGAATCGCCATTCAAAGTCCAAGCTATGCTGGATCATAAGGACATCCGGACGACGCAAAAGTATTTTCACGCGATCGATCGACTGGAGGAGGGGGCGGAATTTGCGATCACGCGGTATTAACCGGCGAGCACGATGATCCTCGCACGTCCGACGCATGGCTGCCACCCACGGCGCGTTCCCCAGACCCTCCCAATCATTCATCTGGGCCTTCCAACCCTCGAGATGGAGAGCATGTGATGATGAGCCGCTGCGAGCGGATCGTCAGGAGCGCAAGCACGTACACCGTGATGCTATGCCATGTATTCGCGCCCTCGGTCGTCCACGCCTGGTCGATCGCGTGGGAGTCGGCCGCATCGACTACGGAGTGTTCAGTTGAAGACTGTGAAGCGAACCGCGGTGACATCATGAGTAAGCTCAGCCCCGCCCGACGCAAGAAAATTTCGGCTCGCGCCTCAGACTCGGTGGTGTTCCGCCTGTCACGACGACCCGAAGCAGGCACTGTTCATCACGCACCCCACAAACGGCATCACGTATCACACGCCAATTCTCCTTGAGAAGCCTGGGCGCAGATACACAGATGCGGACCTCCATCATATTGAATTAGCAGCCTAACCCGCTTTCCCACCCTCTCCTGCCGGCGTATAATACCCCCATAATGCCCACACCTCCCAATTCAGGCCACGACGATGCAGACCACGTCTCGACCGATAGCAGGCTGCACATGCCATTTCGGCTCAGAAAGGTCACCTTCAAGGGACAAGGCTTGCACCCTGATGCCTCAGGGAAGGGATGGGACAGAGTGCGCGAACTTGCTTACGAAGGCCATGGGGGATGACATGTGTGCTACTGCAATCCGAGTCCAGACCTCGACAACGACCTCAGTCAGAAGGCGACTGATCAGATGACAGACGAGGAGCTGAAAGAGGCGCGGATGCGTGTGCTCGATGAGATCGTCAAATTATCGCAGGAGCTGGGAATGTACGATGAGCCGTTCGTGAGCGACAATCCGCTCACCAGGAAGGCATAGGGGCGTTGCCCGGGGGTTGCGCAAAGCTGCAAGCCGGATCAAAGGCTCGGATCTTCCGGGCCTTTGGTTTCTTTAGTGACGGGGGTTGAGGAGTGGAGTATCAAGCTCATCGGTGCATCAAAGTCGCGAGCGATTTGGATCCGCCCTTTCAGGAGCCCGGGGCGTCGTAGAGGTTTCCGTCATTCAACCGGAATCAACTGCGCAACGGGCTGTCCGCGCTTCGTAATGGTAAACTGCTGACCGGCGGCGACTTGCGCGAGGAGTGCAGAGAGGCGCGCCTTTGCCTCGTGTATGCCGACAGTCTTAGGATTTATGAGCCAATAGGCGTCCCAAATATTTTGCTCAAGCTCACGCAGTGTCGCCCCCTGACTCATCACGCCTGGCACCTCCAGTATCTGCCCCACGTACCAATCCCCGTCCTCCCAATACTCCATGGTGAGCCTGACACTTTCAATTTGCTGGCGTTTCGCGCTGATCAATTTTTTAGCCACGCCTACACCCCACACTTTCCCCCCTCAGATGCCGGCGTATAATATCCCAATCATGCCCACACCTCCCAATCCAGACCAGGAAACGCTTGCATTGCTCAAGATCCTGGCGCTCGGCAACAGGGATGTGGCGGCGGGCCGGGTCAAGCCGGTGGGTGATGTGGTGGCTCGCCTGCGTGCCAAGCGCAAGAAGCCGTTCGTGAGCAACTAGCTGATCGCTGTAATATATCACCACCATGCCCAAACCCCACAACCAACCCCACAGCGAAGCCGACTGGGACGCCCTCCTGGCCGCGGTCAAAGAGGCCACGCAACGAGCCGAGAAGTCCATCGACCGGACGATTGCGCTGTGTGATGCGTCGAATGAGAGGATGGCTAAGGTTGAGGAGTGGAGGAAGAAAGATGGAGATCGTATGTGCCACTACGATCCTAAAGGTGGATTCTGAAATGCCCAAACCAGACCGCGACGATGCCGCCCGGCTCGACGAGCTCATGGCCGAGGCTCCGAGCGAGAAGCCGACGGATCAGATGTTAGACGAGGAGTTGAAAGCGGCGCGAATGCGAACGCTCGATAAGCTAGTGGAATTATCGCAGGAGCTGGGGTTCTACGACGAGCCGTTTGTAAGCAATAAACCGCTCGTTAGGAAGGAATAGGGGCGTTGCCCTGCGGCTCTCCAAACACTTCCGCGAACGACACGACATTCCCGGCGCGGACATCGGCTTCACCCTCAAGAATCGCCTCCATCTCCTCCGGGTCGGCTAGAGTATCCAGCGTTTCGGCCCAGCGCTCGTATTCAGCGTTCATCGGATCCTCCTCGAAATCTGGCCGTATTGTCACATGTGGGCAGGAGTTGGTCAACGGCCCTCACGCCGGTCAGGCTGGATGCGAAACGGCTTCTCCCACGCCTCGTAGAGAAACCCCCATCCTCGCATCGGTTCGCTCGTTTGCCCCCACAATTTCAGCTAGCTTGAATGCTGGGTAGGGTTTCTCGCCGACCTTCAGGCGCTCATATCGAGCGTAGACAATAAAATCACCTATCTCGACGGTTTGCGAATCAATCCTTTGATCTCGTGATTACGGTGTGTGATCAGGCCGCTGGCGAAAGCTGTGCACTATTTCCAGGGAAGCCAACAAAGCTGCATTGGAGCACGCCTGATCCAGCCAAGGCGATTGGATCTGACGCCGAAATCGAGGCGGCCTTTGACGAGGCTTTTTGTCTGCTCAGGAAGCGCGTCGAAGAGTTAACGACATGACGTCTGGTCGTGGATAGACTCGGGGTTAGGCCTGCAGTACTGAAACAGCTCTTCGCAATGCTCATGGCCGGCCGTTGACTCCGGCATGATCTGGTACTGCACCTCTGTAACCCCATCGTTCTCCATTGTCACGATCGCCAAACAGGCGTGCCGCACGCCTTCCGGACGACCGCTTTTGCTTCCAGGGAAGGACTGTTCGAGCACTCCTCCCCCCTTGTAGTAGCTCAACACTCTCAGACCATGCTGCGATGAGACCATCCGCGGTGCGCCAGCGCGGGCCAGGATCGCTGACTCCGGCTTGCCAAGTAGCGCCTGCTTGGCAGTGGCGAGGCGAGACGAAGGTGTCTTGATGCAGCCACTGATCGCGGTAGAAGCGAGGGCCATCAGCAGCGTGACCATGACCAATGCAGGAACATCACGACAATTGCCCCTCATGTTGTCACCTCACTGAT
>JAHBXU010000456.1 GCA_019636315.1 Planctomycetaceae bacterium
CGCTGAACGTGGCGTTCTCGGTCTTCGCGGCACGTCGCATTTTCGGTCATTTTCTCCGCGGCACGCAGCCCACATTCCTCGCCTGCTACCTGCTGCTCGCCTTCGCCGGCGCCATCGTTCCCAACCTTCCGGCAACGCTGTCGTGGTTGACGGCGCTCGGGTTGTGGTGCTTGTTTGCAGCCGGGACGATGAAGGTCAATCGACACGTCTTCTGGCTGGTTGAAGAACACCGGTTGCCGCGGATCTGCGGCTACTTTCCCGTCCTGCTGCTGGGCGGGATGTTTCTGACGCTGTTCGGCGCGAGCCTGGCCTCCCAAATGCCACAGGCGTGGATCGGCTTCGGACTGGTGTTGACCGCCGTCCCGGTCCTGCTGGCTGCCGATGCGCTGGCGCACGTCGTTCAACAGCGAAACCCGGCGACCTCCCCGTCATGGCCGTGGAGCATTGTCCTGCCGATGTTTTGCGGACTCGCCATGACGACCGCGGGCGTCTGCCTGTCGGGAATTGGCTTCCCGCACTCGCCCATGCTGCCGCCGACGACCCTGTTGGCAGCCGCCATTCTTGCGGTGGTCGCTCATCGCACGCAAAATGCCGCGTTTGTGTGGTTGATGCTCTTCGCTCTGTTGATGGCATACCAGACGTCGCCCGTACTCTTCCAGGAGATTGCTCATCGCGCCGTTCGACAAGGCGCAGCGGCCGTTCACGAACCAAAGCTGCCGATTGCGTTTTACGGGTTGACATATCTGCCGCTGCTCGCACTGCTGAGTGGTCTTTCGACAATGTTGCGACGGCGGGATCAAGGGCTGTTCTCCGCTCCGTTCCGGCAACTCTCGGTTGGTGCCGCGGTGGCTCTGCTGCTGGTGTCACTCACCAGTGCGAAGGCCGTTTTCCCCGTGGGATTAGCGCTGACGGGACTTTTCGCGGCACAACTCGTGATGTTTCGCGACCGGCGATTGCTCCTGCCCGGCATCGCGGCGTTCGTCCTTGCGGGCGCAGGCATCCAAACGTTCGTCGAGCAAGTCCTTCTGTTTCCGGCGACGGCCGAGTTGCCGCTGCTCGCGTGGGCGATGACCGGCGGCTTGCTGCTCTGGCCCGGGCGGATGATCGATCGCAGCACCAGACGGACAGAAAACGGGCTGGCCTGGTGGCAGACGGCGCCGATCTGCCAATGGGCGAGTCTGGGAGTCCTCGGTGTGACGGCTGTCGGCTGGCTTGTCCAATCCGCCATCGACAGCGACACAACGGCGACGGCGACGGGACTGCTATGCGGCGGCTTCCTCCTGGTTCATGCCTGGCAGTTCCGAGATCGGTGGGTGGCACGCTTCGCCATTGGCAATCTGGCCATCCTTCCCGTCGTGTTCACCCTCCAGGCGGGATGGTCGTTGACGGCGATCATTGGACTGGAATCGCTCCTCCTGTTCGGTCTGTGGATCGTGGGGCGCGCATATCAGAACACTCTGACGTTGACGCCAGACGCCGGCGATCCCCTTCCAGCGCACCCTCAAACTCCCCATCGTATTTTGCGTCGGGCGAGCGGCGATGTGGCCCTTTTCGGCCTGGGTAGCCTGACTCTCCTCCTCACTCTGCCGGCCATGGCGTCCACCGTGCTGAGGGGTGACGAATTCTCCGGTTGGATTGCAGCCGTTGTCGGATTGATCTGGACGATTGACGCCGCGCGACTGCGAAAATCTGAGATTCTGACGGTCGTCGGTTGGTTGCTTTCCCTCGGGAGCCTCTGCGTGGGGGCCAGTGTCGCGTGGGGATGGGAATCGAGTGCTCCGTGGTTTCCGTCGCTCGCCGCATTGCTCTCGCTGCTGACAATCGGCGGTTTGCGCCGTCAAGACGTCACAGGGGAGCTCACCGGGCGCGTGGTGCGCTCGCTGGCTGTGTGCGCGGTCGTGACGACAAGTGTGGTCACGATTCTATCGCTGATTTCTCTGACGATGCCCGTGCGTATCGGCGGATTACTCGCATGGGCGGCTCTCCTGTTGGCAGCGTCGCGCTGGCGATTGCCGAGCTTGCGCACGGCCGCGTTGAGCGCTGCGAGCTGGCAAAGTGTGATCTCCGTTTTGCAACTGACAACGTCCGGCCTGCATTCCCTGGCGGATCTTTCGCTTCCGATCGCATCGCTGACCGCATTGCCCGTCGCGGTGGCCGGGACGCTGCTCTCCGTCTTATGGAATGGCGAGTGGATCCGTCGGCACACGATCGCTGAATGGCGCCGTGGACACGTGCTGGCTTTTCGCTGTGTCGCCGCTGCGGGACTGGTCAATGCACTGTTCCTTCATGCTCGCGGCCTGTCGACATGGGAAGCGATCCTGGCTGCGACGGTGTTTCTCGTCGTCGCGATCGATCAGCTCCGGACTGCCCGACAGGTTAGCGCGAAACGGTCGGGCGACGAGCGCTCACCGATTCGGCGGCGGGACGAAGGAGAACGGTATGTCTGGATTGCGGAGGGCATCGTCGCCTCCGGAGTCGCGTACTTTCTCTTCATGGGCGTATTGACGCTCGGCGGCACGGCGAGCCTGTATGCACCTCTGGTGCTCGCCACGGCTCTGTGGTGTGTGGGGCGCATCGCGACGTCATCCGCTGCATGGCATGTCGTGAGTCGGCCGTTCCTGCAAACGGCATACATTCTGCCGCTGTTGACAGTTGTGGCGGGAACTTTTCGTCACGCCACGATGGTGGCTCCAGAATGGCTGGGGATGAACAGCCTGGCCCTCCTGATGGCGGCCGGATTCTACTTCTGGAGAGGACTGGAGCATCGCGCGCCGCGGCTGCTGATCGGTGCGGCGGCGATTGTCAACGTGGCCTTGCTGTTGCTCTGGCGGGAACTCGCATTCTCGGACCCGCAGTTCTACATGATTCCGTTGGGGCTCAGCCTGCTGGTCCTTGTCGAACTGCTCAAGCCGCAGATTGATGCCCGATATCTGGATCCGCTGCGTTACATCGGAGCCCTGACGATTCTTGTCTCGCCGACATTTCACATCGTCGAGGGGAGCTGGCCGCATCTGTTGGCGCTCATGGTTGTTTCCGTGTTGATCACATTGGCGGCGATCGGACTTCGCGTCCGGGCCTTGATGTATGCCGGCACGGCGTTTCTGGCAGCCGACCTGGTGGCGATGGTTGTCCGTTGCGGCATGCATGACGCCAATCTGCTCTGGATTGCGGGCCTGTTGGTCGGCGGCGGTGTCATCACTCTGGCAGCTTACTGCGAGCGGCATCGCGAGCTGATCGTCCAGCGCCTGCGGATGATCGCCGGCGAGCTGGAGCATTGGGAGTAACCGAGTGTGCACAAGGTTGAAGGCATCTCATTTTCTATCTTTCACTGGGAGTCACTCATGAAATGGATCGATAGTTTCACATTCGTCATGCGATCGAGCCTCACCGCGCTGCGCGAAAAAGTGGAAGACCCCGAGCGGATGCTGCATCAGCTCATCTGCGATATGGATGAAGAACTGGAAGCCGTTCGCGCTTCGGTCGCCGAGACGTTGGCGGACGAGATCGAACTGGCCAAGCAGATCGAGGAGGCGCACCGTCAGTCGGATCATTGGGCGACACGCACTGAAACCGCGCTCCGGCGTCAAGACGATGTCGCCGCGAAGCAGGCACTCGAACAGAAACTGAAGCTGGAGGACCGCGTCGCCACGTTGCAGGAGGCATATGAGTCGCAGCAGGAACAGACGGCCAGGCTGCAGGCCGCCTATCGCGATCTGGAAGACAAGATCCGTCAGGCGCGGCACAAGCGGACAATTCTGATCGCGCGATTGAGCCGCGCCCAATCAGCCAGTCGAATCAACAACGCGCTTGATCGAGCGGAGGGACCATCGGCGTTCGCGGAGTTCAACCGACTGGAACGGCGCGTTGCGCGCGCTGAAGCCCTGGGCGACGCCTATGAGCGGCTGGAGGGTCGCGACCCGGACGCCGCGGCACTCGATGCAAAGTTTGCCGCGGATGAACGCCGTGAACGTCTGCAGACGGAGTTTGCAGCGCTCAAGCAACGCATGTCCGAAGAGGCGACCTGAGAGCAGACCATGAAAAATCTCGTCCGCGACGTGTTCCGGCTGATCCGTTCATGGTGGCGTATGGACCGCATCCGAATCACATCGAGGCGCGAGACGGGTATTCGCGCGCCGGACACTCACTGAAGCTTGGGATGACTGACAACTCGGGGGAACGCGGGAGATTCCACGTCACCTGCGGCTTGGCCCGAAGAGTTTCGAGTCCGCGAGGAATCTCCACCGTCACCAGGCGATAGGCCATCCCGAGAAGGAGGAGGAACCCCACCCCGGCCAGCAGATGTGAACCCGGGCCGTTCACATGGTCGCCCATCAGAGATCTTTGAGAGGTCAGCCACCACAGGGTGCCCGCCATGAGCGGTGCTGCGAGGACCGTGAGCGCCTGCGCGGCGACAATGG
>JAHBXU010000457.1 GCA_019636315.1 Planctomycetaceae bacterium
GATTACCAAGCGCACCAGTGTGCATGAGCAGGAGTTGCTGGAAAAGGACGACCTCGGCCGGAAGATTCTGGCACTCCGGCAAGAGAAGGAGGAAATGCTCGATACGGTCTGGCTCGCGACTTCCGGAAAGCACATTCGCGAATTGTGGACCAGCGTCACCGAACTACTCCAGGAGTCGCCGACGCTGTTGCAGACCAAAGCCCTGTCGATTCCGCCGGATGCCGATCCGGCATGATTCGGTGATTCATTGTCCCTCCCGGCGTCCTGTCGGGAGGGATTTTCGATTCCGTTTCGTTGTGTTCGGCCACATCGCAATCGGGACTGGATTTCGGTCACTCCTCCGCATCCGGCTGGCTCTCGGAATCGTACATCTCCCGGTAGGCGTTGACGTAGCTCACGGCCGCGGCGGGATCGATGGCGTAGTAGTGACGGCACAGCCGCCTGTAGAGCTGAAGAACCGAGTCGTCGCCGCAAAAGTCAAGCAGCCCGTCGAGGGTCCACTCAATGTGCCGGACATCGCGGTTGCCGGAGCGGAGGATCGCATCAGCTCGTGCTTTTTGTCTTTTCTCTTGCTCATATCGCCTTCACCTCCGTGCTAGAGGAGATCTTCAGCTTTCATCCCGGAGCGATCGACCGTTTCAGGCTGTCGCCAAGCAGGCTGCTGATATTGTCGATCAGTTCCATCGTGTCACCGTCCTCACAGGCATACGATTCTTGCGGGATGCGAAATCTGAACGCGGCTGGCCTTCATCCAGTTTTCCGCTTCCCCTTTTTGGGCTTGGGTTCCGGGTGGCGAAGGCGCTCTCTCAGTTTCTCCAACTCATTGCGGCGAAAGAGCCGGTAGTTGTTCACGGGATGGCGGTACTCCGTCACCTTCCCTGTGTTGCCCCAGCTTCGCAGCGTATTCGGTGATATTCCCAATAGTTCGCAAGCAGCCTTAACCGTGAGGTATTCGCCTTCTTGCTCTGACATTGACCTACTCCCAACCGTCGACGGCCGCCCCACTATCCGCAGATAGAGCATACCTTACCAATCCTTGCGAAGCTTGCCAATTCGGCGGGCGGAAGCCCAGGTAGGCCATATTCTGCCCCAGAGGAGGGTCCAGCGGCGACGTGACCACGGCCAGACTCGTGGTCGCCACTGCCCAGCGGACAGAACCCCGCGATGGCTTGCTGCAAAGAACTGCATAGAGCAGGCGACAAAAGCCGTGGATTCACTATGAGTTATGGACCGGAAGTGAGCCGAGAGCCAGAAAATTGCGACTAGGAATGCGCATAGAGACGTCCGTCAGAGCCGAATTTGAATCCGCCGTGCTGCCTGCTCGGCATCTTCCTCCCTGCGAGCGTAGTAAAGCTCGGTTGTCCGAATGTCGGAGTGCCCCGCAAACTCCCGAACCTCATGCATACTGGCCCCGTTTCGAATGGCGTCGGTAAACGCCGCGCAGGACTGAAAGTCGCCTTGCGACTGTCGTGGGCTTGAGGCCGCCCTTGAGCATCGCTCCTTTGTAAAGCCGGACGTGGTCGGCCGTGATACACGGCGGATCAACGCCAAGCCTTTCCATGTGCTCCACGAAATCGGCCAAATCGCGGCCGTAAGCCCGGAAGAAATGTTCCGAGAGCAGCACGTCGCTTACCCAGGGAACAAGCGCCGTGGCAGGCGTTACGGGGCCGGTAAGGCCGCCGGAAACGGCAAAGACACCGGCCAGGAGGTCAGACACTTTTTGGCCGACATCCTCTCCCATGTCGCGACCGAAGTGCTTGACAGCCGGATACGCCGAATCATCAGCCCCTGCCACAATCACGTTGTGTTCGTCTTTCTCGTCGTTCACACACCTTTGTTAGATTGTAGTCGTGCTCGATATTTTTCACTATTATGCATGGTAATTTTCATTCATAAGTTGATTCACTGTGCATGTCCATACTGTGTCCGGATTCAATCTCAGCCCTCTATTTCTCCAGGCCTTTCGCATGGTTTGGTCTTCCGGCCAGATAACTTCGATGTCCGGCTGTGTCCGGACACGTCCAGTATAAATTTATTCTCCCGTGCGATCGCGAATTTACACGATTAGATAACATGAACTAAGTAGTCATATATAACACTCCGATAGGCAAATATAAAGTTATATCAAATGTCGGTGCATAAATCACATTATGTTCTCTGCCGCCCCTAACACGACTCGGCATTGTCCGTCGAGCAGGAAAGGCAGTCTGTGGGTTCAACTGGCCGGAGTCATTCGAGGATTTCTCGATCCGGCCGTGATTCCGGCAGTCCATTCGTCCAACCATCGTCATTACCGACTCGACTCTGCTTGATGGGAGCACAGGAAGAGGAAATGACTGGAGTCATTGATGATCCTGGCGGTGTGGCATGGGGACAGTCTAAAAGTCTACGCCAAAATCAGGGGCTTGTACGTCGCCCCTCCCCTGCGCTACGTTCGGAGTTGAAATCATTGCCGAAATCCCAGGAGGACCATGCTGCCGCGACGAACAGATCCGATGCCCCACGGAGCCATCACGCTCAGAACCTATGCCGAGTTCGAGGCGTATCTGATGGCCTTTGCGAAGGGGCATATCAACCTGTTGATCGTGGTGGGACCGCCGGGCCTGGCCAAAAGCCGGACCGTCAGGAGGATGGTTGGTGAAGAAGTCTGCTGGATCGAGGGAAACGCCACGGCGTTTGGTATCTTCACGAAGCTCTACCGGCAGCGGGATGCGTTTGTGGTGATCGATGACGTCGATTCGCTCTACTCGGACCGGAACGGCATCCGGCTGCTCAAGTGCCTGTGCCAGACCGAAGAGGTGAAGACGCTCGCCTGGCACTCGGCCTCGCGGACGCTGGACAAGGCCGGGATTCCGAGGGAGTTCAGCACGCGAAGCCGCGCCATCATTGTGTGCAACGACTGGCGGACGCTGAATCGGAACGTTGCCGCCCTCCAGGATCGCGGTCACGTGCTGGTGTTCCGACCGACAGCGGCTGAGGTCCACGAACGGGCCAAGAAGTGGTTCACCGACGCCGAGATTATCGACTGGTTCGCGGAGCATCTTTCACGCATCGTGGAGCCGTCACTTCGGCTCTATGTCCGGGCGGCCGAACTGAAGCGGGCCGGCATGGACTGGCGGACCGTCGTCTCTCTCTCCCCTGAGTCGCTGCGCCGGCAACTGGTCGTCAGCCTGAAGGCTGATGAATCGTTCCCCACCGAAGAGGCGCGCGTCAGTGAATTCACGAAACGGGGCGGCGGCTGCCGAGCTACTTACTTCAACCACTTGCGTCGGCTGCGGGCTTGTCGCTAACAACGCCATGCCACTGCTGGGCTTTCGCCACGATTGGCGTTTACTTCAATTCATTCACCAATACATTGCGCATGGCTTTCCAATTGCAACTGTGGCCATGTTCGCCGACCTGCAAGAACACGTGATTTCCTGAAGAAGCTAACGTGTTAAACATCTCGATCCCCTGTGAGTAATGCACCACCTCATCATACAGACCTTGGAAAAGATAAATCTTTGTATTGGGAAACCGCCTCCGCTTCAGTGACAACGCGGGACTTCTTCTTACGCACCCCGCTCCACTGCAGAGTGCTGAGATATCTTTCTCAAACGACGGGTTTTGCTTCCGCCACTTCTTCAGGTTCATCGGACCATTCATGGACACGATGAGTTCTACTGGCTCCAGCGACTTGATCCGCAAGTAGTTCAATGCCGTAAACCCGCCGCCTGAACAACCAGCAAATGCCGTAATCCCAACGGTCGTGCGCCGCTTCGCTTCTTTGATGGCCTCGCTGATGTCGGTCAGTGCGAGCCTGCTGCCACCGGCTTCCTTCCTGTCGTGCGGGCCTCGGTGATTCGTGGCCAGAAAATTCCAGTCATACTGTTTGGCCCAGTTGAACGGATTGATGTTGACCGCGTGGTCGAAATGCCTGGGCCATGAGTGAAGCGCCACCAGCAGTGGACGGTTTTCGCCTTTGGCGGCATAAAAGTACGAAGGTTCGTACACTCCGTCAATTGGGTTGCGGACGTCGATTCTTTCAGCGCCGCTCCATGGGGAGGCCGACACTTGCACGTCGAGCAACAAGAGCAATATCAGCATGCCGATTAAGCCCCTGCCAGTAGGACGTCCACGATTCTCAGAAGGGTTACCCTTCTTCAGCGTTATCTCCCGGTCACACATGAGCGCCTCAAGAACAAATGAATGTGAGGGGCAGGCTAGCACACCTTCTCCTTGAGGTCACCTTTTTCACGGTCATTGGCGTGGTCGCCACCGTCACGCCCCGAATTCTCACTGTTGGCGTGCCTACTCGGGCACTTCTCGACCTTCGCACTTCGCCTGCTGTCCAAGCAATCGCGACCGTCCCGACCTGCAAAGGCCGGCAGAAAAAGGTGAGCCGGCTCCTGTC
>JAHBXU010000458.1 GCA_019636315.1 Planctomycetaceae bacterium
CGTTCCGTGCGTCCGACCCTCCTGTGTCATCGCCCCGCCTCCTTGCGCGTGATCGCATCGAGGTCGTCGGCCAGATCGGCGAGGCGCTGGCGTTCCTGCTCCGGCAGGCAGCCGTCGCGACGGAGTTCCATTGCCAGCACCTGGCAGAGTTTGAGCAGGTCCGGCAGGTCGCCGGGCCGAAACATCCGCGAGACCGTTCCGTGGTGATCGTGCATGCGGAAGATGTTGAACCGGTAACGCCAGCCGCGCCGGCCGTCGGCCCGTTTCCAGAGCGCGGAGACGAGTTTCCCCGCACCGATGAACTCGTAAGGTCTTTCTGCCATGAGGTCCGTTCCTTGAAGGGGGGGGCATAGCTACGGTTGTCCGACGGTGCGGAGCACGTTTTCGAGTGTTTTGTGCAGGTAGGCGTCGGTGGTGAATTTGGAGCGGCCGGCGACCAGCGAGCCGATTTCGTCGGCCGACAGGCCAAGCTCCACGAGTCGGCAGACGACCCAGAAGTCGCGGCGGCTGCGGTCCTCCACGTCCTTGTCGAGGGCGGCGATGAGGCCGCGAATCCGTTTCACGTCGAGTGATTCGGAAAGACGCACGGTCGAAATGTGATCGCTTGACGGGAAGGTTGATCCGGAGGGCTTGGCTCCGGCGTCTTCTACGACCATCCACCGTTGGAATACGGAAAGGGGATACATGTGCTTCGGCGTGTGACGGACGAGTTCACAGGGAACTGGAGCGTCTTTCACATTCAGAAATCCCGGTAGTCGGAGCAGTCGCGAGACGTCCTGCGTCGCGTCAGAACCGAGTGATCGATACAGGTTCTTGAGCAGGCTCTCGAACGCCTGGCGGTCGGCGACGGATGAGACATCAACTGGTGCGTCCAGCTTCCAATAGACGTGAATGCCGTGGCCGCTGTTCACGACGACAGTCGGTTCGGGCAGGGAGAGTGCTCGCCAACGCGATGCTGCATCGGCCAGCGAAATACGATCCAAATCGGCCCACACTGGCCGGCACAACGCGATGGCATCCTTCGTCCCAGCAGGGACCGATCGCGGATTCACACCGAAATAGAGGTTGGCTCCTGACTCATTCGCTTCCTTGAGTTCCCGAAACAATGAACCGACCGAGTCGGCCCGTTCCCAGCAGCGGAGCACGAGGCGTCCGGGGTCCTTGCTGTGGGGAAGCGGCGAGGCGATGCCGCGAATCTCGACCAGGTCGCTCGGCTCGAACAGGGCGTCGACGAATGCCAAGAGTTGGCGCTCCGGCGTCAACGGCCGGCGAGGCTGCGAGGATTGCGGTTCGGACAACATGATTGACGCTATCACGGATCAGTCCTTTCAATCAAAATTCCCTGCGTTCAAAGGTCGTGCATGCCGTCCAACAGGTCGTTCATGTCCGGTGCCGGTGGCTTCTTCCGTCCTGTGCTCCCCTTGGCGGGCGGCGGTGGAGCGAACACCGCTTCTTCCTCCGGGGTCCAGGGGCGGAGGTATTGCGCGTCGGGTGAACGGGGGACAAACCCCAGCAGGCGGTCGCACAGTGGCACCAGATCGCGATGAAACAGGTCCGCGCCGGGAAGCGTGTTGAGAATCACGCCTTTCTGGTTCCGCGACAGATAGAACGCGGTCAGGCCGTTTTCGACGTTGCAGGTCGGCAGCGACAGGAACTCGGACGGAAGAATCGTCGGCTCGGTAACGTATGTCTCGTTGTATGTCACCGAGTGCTCATTCGCGTACGTGTGGCTGACAGTGACCCGCCGAATTTGCTGCTCCCCGACAAGCTGCGACGCCCAGAGCGCCGTTTGGGGACATTCGAGCTTGCCGATGAATCGGTGGCCGACCTGGCCGAGGATATCGGCGCTTAGCTGCACGCCGAACGATTCAGGACGCCGCAATCCCTCGATGGACTGAAACGCGAGAACGACGGCCGCCCCTTTGGAACGGCCCTTCTTAATCAGTGATCCAAGTCCGGGGAGCTTGCCGGCTTCAGAGACTTCGTCGATCACGAACCACGATCGGCGTGTTCGGGAAGACCTTCCTGCTCCAGGTGGCTCGCGAAGTCTGGGAGTCTGCCGGCCGGGACGTCATTGGCACGGCGCTCGCCGCCAAAGCGGCGCAGACGCTCGAAGAGGGTTCCGGGATTTCGAGTCTGCATCTGCACAGTCTGCTCCGGGAGATCGAACAAGGGAAACGGACGCTCGCTCCGAAGACTGTCCTCGTGCTCGACGAAGCGGGGATGGTCGGGACGCGGATGATGGAACGGATCGTCACGCTCGTAGAGCAGGCGGGAGCCAGGCTGGTGCTGGTCGGCGATCACCGCCAGCTTCAGGCCATTGACGCTGGCGCACCGTTTCGGGTGATCGCCGAGCGGATTGGCGTGGCCGAACTCCGGGAGATCACACGGCAACGCGAGTCGTGGGCCAGAGACGCCGTGCAGGAACTCGCCGCTGGCGAAGCACGGAGTGCTCTCACGCGATTCCATGAACGGGGCTTGCTCACCGTGACCGAAAGCCGCGAAGAGGCGATGCGGTCACTCGTTCACGATTGGCACGGACAAGTGACATCGCCGCGCGACGCGCTGATTTTCGCCGGCACGCGCTATGAGACAACCATCCTCAACCGTCTCTGTCAGGAAACCCGGCTCGAAGCGTGCGAGAACATCGGAGACAGCCTCACGGTCAACGGCACTCGGTTCTTCACCGGCGATCGTGTCCTGCTGACCCGCAACAACTCGGCGCTGCTCGTCCGTAATGGAAACATGGGAACCGTGGTCGGCGTCGATGCGGCGAAGGGGTATCTTCGCGTCGAACTCGACAACGGGTTTCAAGTGACGATCGACACGGCCGTTTATCCGCATCTGTCGCTCGGGTATGCGGTCACCACACACAAGGGGCAAGGTCAAACAGTCGAAGCGGCCTACATCCTGGCCGGCGGCTCGATGACCGACCGCGAATTGTCTTACGTGCAAGGGTCGCGTGCTCGCGGCGATACGCGGCTCTACACGGATGCCGCGTCCGCCGGTCCGGCATTCTCGGAACTCGTCCGCAACATGCAAACGTCCCGCGCCAAGGACATGGCCCACGAACACCTGATCGAGGCGGCATGACTGGACTCCAGGCTGTTCCAAGTGTTCTGCTGATCGGTCTCCTCTGTTATCTGACGGCATCGTTCAAACGCAGGCTGCGCCGTCAGCGATTCGAGCGGGGACGCCGGCTCGGCAAACAGTGCCGTTCCGCAGCGGCGGCCGGCGGTCTCCGCTGGGGCCCGTTCACGCTTCCCACATCGGCCGCGACGCAGCATTTTCTGGCGGTGGGCACCACCGGCTCCGGGAAATCGCACATTCAGCGGCTGCTGATGCGGGACGTGCTCCCCGGCATCCAACCGGGAACGAATGCACGAGCGTTGATTCTGGACGCCAAGAACGACCTGCCGGCGTTCCTCAAACACGTTGGGACGGGTTGTCCGGTTTATACGCTGAACCCGTTTGATGCCCGGACCGAATTCCCGAAGTCGGTCGCCTGGGACGTGGCGGCCGACGTGTCGTCACCGGCGCGGGCTTTGAACCTGGCCGGCGCGTTCATTCCGGCCGAAGCCGGCGGGAACAACCGCTACTTCACCGACGCGGCCCGGCAGGTGGCGGCCGGCGTCATCGAATCGTTCATCCGGCACGCGCCGGGTGCCTGGACGTTTTCGGACCTGGTGTTCGCCACGCTGTCGCTGGAGCGGGTGAAGAAGATTCTTGAGCGAGACGCGGAAGGGGAGGAAGTGATCGCCAATTTCCTCGGCGATGAACGGACTGCGTATCAGGTCTTCACGACCGTCGTCTCGCGAATGGCCTACTTCAAGGCCGTGGCGGCCATGTGGCAGCGGACGACAGAGAAACTCAGCCTCAAAGCCTGGCTCATGGAGGACTCGATCCTGCTCCTGGGCGTCAACGCCACGGCCAAAGTCGCCCTCGACGCGATCAACGAAATCCTCTTTCGGATCGTCGTCGAAGAGATCGACGTGCAGACCGATTCGGCGACGCGGCGGACGTGGGTCTGGATCGATGAAGCCCGTTTGAGCGGCCCGCTCTTGAAAGGGGAGATGCTGCCGTACCTGGCCGTCAAAGGCCGCTCGCGCGGGGCGTGCCTCGTGCTCGCGTTTCAGGACATTGAAGGCTTCCGGGAAGCGGCCGGGCCG
The DNA here is from genome assembly GCA_019636315.1 of Planctomycetaceae bacterium. Lineage (GTDB taxonomy): Bacteria > Planctomycetota > Planctomycetia > Planctomycetales > Planctomycetaceae > JAHBXU01. The sequence goes on from JAHBXU010000458.1 coordinate 4,170, forward strand.
CGCGTGGCGCACGAGATCATCGCCCAATGCAGCCACAAGGCGCTCTTACGCATGGAATCTGAAGAAAGTGCTGCGTGGGCCTCGCGTGTCCTGGGACAGTACGAAACGCTGGAAGTCATGCGGAGTGATCCGGCGTTTCTCGGTCGCGGCGGAACGCGGAGCGAGCATGTGGCCCGGAAAGATGCGGTCTTGCCGAGCGAGTTTTACTCCATTCCACC
>JAHBXU010000459.1 GCA_019636315.1 Planctomycetaceae bacterium
GTGCCGGCGGCTCTTGATTGCGCGAGGGCGTGACTGGACAGTTCGATGGCTGCATACTGCGTCGCCCGTGAGGCCGCAGTCGCCAGCCATTGCGTCATCGTTTTGGCACAGGGCGTTGTGAGTGAGGCCGGTTCAGAATTGAAACCGTCTGTGTATTCGATGGTTCCCAGGACGGCGGTCGGAAAGCCGGCACACTCCAGAATGGATCGCACCAGCCACGTCACGGTTGTTTTGCCGTTCGTTCCAGTCACGCCCACCACGCCGAGTCGACGTGAGGGGAACCCATACAGCGCTTCGCAGAGTTCGGCGTACGCGCGGCGAACGTCCGGGACGATGCATTGCGGCACCGGGACATCGGTGAGCGGACGGTTGACCAGCACGGCCGTTGCACCGCGGTTGATCGCATCCTGGATGAAGTTCACCCCATGAACCGTCGTTCCGGGAATGGCGGCAAACAACGACCCGCGTGTGCAGGTTCGACTATCCGCACTCACGTCGTGCACCGCGATATCGCCGCAGCCGACAAAGCTCGCGGAGGCGAACAGTCGACGCAGACTCACCGGTGCGGCGGCTCTGGAAAACGCGTGAGGCATGGGAAATGCGGGGCTGCAGGGATGGCGAACCGGACGGTCCGCCCCCGTCCGATCGGAAGTCGTCCTTCCGAAACGACGGGACAAGCAAGTGGGGTCAGGGACGGGTCAGGAGAGGTGTGTGAGCAGACGTGCTCGTTGAGAGAGCGGCATTCTGGTCATTACCGAAAAACCGTCAAGCCGACTTTGAGCAAAATTCAAATCTGCCGATCGAGGCTTGTAATCATTACAGGTCAAGCCGCAGCGGCCGTAGAGCAAGAATGCAAAATCCCGAAGCGCCAGCGAGACCGGTTGTTGAGTTGCCTCGCTCACGCTTCGGGTTACTGTGCTTGTGCGGCGGGTTCGCTGGCTTGCGATTGGGGCGACTGTCCATGCGGCCTATCCGTCGGCCTTTTTGGGACGAGGAACGCGTTGCCGGGAACCGCCCGATTTCTGACCGCGGCGGGATTTGCCACGTTTGCGGGCGCTTTGCCGGCCGGACGGGGCAAAGCCAGGACGATCGGGGTCGGAATTCCCGCCGTTGGCGAGCTGACGTCCTCCGTTCGATTTGAGGCGCAAGATCTTGTCGCGAAGGTCGGCCGCCCTCTCGAATTCGAGGTTCTCGGCCGCTGCGAGCATCTCGGCTTCAAGTTCCTTAAGAAACTCCTGAGTGACATAGGCTGTCTCGTCCGGGGCGCCGGTCGCTTCCCGTTCAAAACGACGGGCGGCGATCTCTTCTTCAATTCCGCGGCGAATGGCCTTACGGATCGTCTCCGGCGTAATGCCGTGCGTGGTGTTGTATGCGAGTTGTTTTTCGCGCCGGCGGTTCGTCTCATCAATCGCCTGCTGCATGGCTTCGGTCACCTGATCGGCATACAGCAAAACCTCGGCGTTGACATTGCGGGCGGAACGTCCAATGGTCTGGATCAGGCTGGTCGCACTGCGAAGGAATCCCTGCTTGTCGGCATCGAGAATGCACACCAGGGAGACTTCGGGCAAATCGAGTCCTTCGCGAAGGAGGTTGACGCCGATGACCGCGTCGAACTTTCCCTCGCGTAACTCTCGCAGGACTTTCACCCGCTCAATGGCGTCGAGTTCAGAATGCAGCCACTCGCAGCGAACCCCTTCTTCCTGCAGATAACCGACGAGGTCTTCAGAGAGCCGCTTGGTCAGCGTGGTGACCAGGGTGCGTTCGCCGCGCGCTGCTCGGGCTGCAATCTGTTCAATCAGGTGCGGGACCTGGCCGCGGGCCGGGTGGATGTGGATCACGGGATCGACGAGACCCGTGGGGCGGATGACCTGCTCGACGATTTCGCCTTCGGTCTGTTCGAGTTCCCAGTCGCTCGGCGTGGCCGACACGAACACCGTCTGATTTCGCCGGGCGTTCCACTCGTCAAACTTGAGCGGGCGATTATCGAGCGCCATCGGCAGACGGAATCCATGTTCGACCAGCGTCGTTTTGCGGGCATGGTCGCCGTTGAACATCGCCCGAACCTGAGGAACGGTCGCATGGGATTCGTCGACAAACATCAGGAAGTCGTCGGGGAAGAAGTCGTACAAGGTAAACGGCGGCTCACCCGGTTGGCGTTTCGCGAGTGCCCGCGAGTAATTTTCGATGCCGGGGCAGTAGCCGATTTCGCGGAGCAGTTCCATATCGTGCCGCGTCCGGGCCGACAGCCGCTGGGCTTCCAGCAGTTTGCCCTCCTTCTGGAATTTGGCGAGCTGCTGCTGCATCTCGTCCTCGATCTCCTGCATGGCTTCATCGATGCGACTCTGCGGCAAAACGAAATGCTTGGCCGGGTAGATATAGACGTCCTTTTGCGATTTCTCGCTTTCGCCGGTCAACGGATCGATGATCGAGAGTTTCTCAATCTCGTCGCCCCACAGTTCGATGCGGTACGCGAACTCCTCGTACGCCGGCCAGACTTCGATGACGTCGCCCCGGACGCGGAACTTGCCGCGCTGGAAGTCGACATCATTGCGCTCGTACTGGATGTCGATCAGTTTGAGCAGCAGTTCGTCCCGGTCGATCTCGGCGCCGACCTGCAGGGGGACCATCATCTCCAGGTAGTCCTTGGGCGAACCGAGTCCGTAGATGCACGAGACGCTGGCGACGACAATCACATCGCGGCGCGAGACCAGAGCACTCGTCGCCAGCAGGCGCAAGCGGTCGATCTCTTCGTTGATGCTGGCGTCCTTCTCAATGTAGATGTCGCGCTGCGGGATGTAGGCTTCCGGTTGATAGTAGTCGTAGTAGCTCACGAAGTACGAGACGGCATTGCGCGGGAAGAACTCCTTGAATTCGCCGTACAGTTGAGCTGCGAGCGTCTTGTTGTGGGCGAGCACGAGCGTCGGCTTTTGCGACTGGGCGATGACGTTGGCCATCGTGAAGGTCTTTCCCGTGCCGGTCGCCCCCAGGAGCACTTGCGACCGTCGCCCGTCGCGGATGCCTCGCACGAGTGCGTCGATCGCCTGAGGTTGGTCCCCGGCCGGCGAGAAGTCGGCGATGAGCTGAAAATCGGGCATGGACTCTGGAACGGGCTGGAGGCTTGGGAAGCAGACGTGTCAGGCAGATTCTATGCCAGCGAACACCGCTTGTAACGCCCTGCATGGCCGGATGGAGATTGAGTACGGCCGCCAAGTCGCTGTGGCTGCCATTTCTTCAGCAGGGGAGATTGGGAATCACAGGGAGCAACTGCCGCCGCGGCCGGAGCACACTTTGTGTTTTTCAACGGGGTCTGGAGGAACGAACGACGACGCGCGACCGCCCGTGATTTCCATGAGAAACCCTTGGGATTGTCGATTCGCATTTCCCATCCGAGTGAACTGGTGGAATAATTCAGGGTTGCGGGTTTCTCCGGAGGATTGATTAATGGTTGCAGCACGGTCCCGAACGATGTGCGTCGCATTGCTGGTTGCATGGGCCTGCCTGCCGATCGGGATGCTGGCCGCCGCGACCCCAGATGTGGCGCGGGCCACCATCAATGCCAGGGATCTGCGGCGGCACGTGTCTTTTCTCGCCAGTGATACGCTCGAGGGGCGGGCCGCCGGATCTCACGGCGGACGCGCGGCCGGAAGTTACCTGGTCAACGAGTTCCGCCGCATCGGCCTGACTCCGGCCGGAGAGGGGGACGACTATCTTCAGGAGTTTGGTCGCGGTTATCGCAACGCGCTCGCACTGCTTCCGGGGAGTGATCCACTGCTCCGCGACGAGGTGGTGCTGATCGGGGCTCACTACGATCATGTCGGGTTTGGTCGCCCCGGCAACAGTTTCGGGCCGTTCGGACAAATTCACAACGGGGCCGACGACAACGCCAGCGGCGCCGCCGCACTGCTGGAAGCGGCTGAAGCGTGCGCTCAGCTCGATCCGCGGCCGGCCCGCACCATTCTGTTCGCACTGTGGGACGCCGAAGAAGATGGTCTGCTCGGTTCAGAGCACTGGGCGGCGCATCCCACGTTGCCGCTCCAACGGGTCAAGCTGGTCGTCAATATGGACATGGTCGGGAGGCTGCGCGGCGACCGCGTGACCGTCTATGGCGCGCGGACGGCGACGGGTTTGCGCAGGCTCGCAGCACTCGCCAATCTGGGAACCGGTTTATCGCTCGACTTCGATCGGACCCAACGCAAGGACAGCGACCACTGGACGTTCTATCGCCGGGACATCCCCTACCTGATGTTCCACACGGGCGACCACGATGACTATCACCGTCCCAGCGACGATGCGGACAAGCTGAATTACGAAGGGCTGGAACGCGTCACACAACTGACTTTTGAGATTGCGCGGCTCGCGGCTCATGCTGCGGTGCTACCAGGCT
>JAHBXU010000046.1 GCA_019636315.1 Planctomycetaceae bacterium
GCCAACCATCAGGGCTCGACATGTGGCCGGCGAGTCGCTCGGAGCTCCGCCGGTGTTCGCGATTCGTCCCCGATCGCGATCGCCAACGGGCGTCGCGTGTTCCGACATGGCGATCGTGTTCGACAGACCATCGCTCACGTCCCGCATCTGTCGGTACGATTGTTGCGAAAACATGCCGCGCGCGTTGCGACAATTCCGTCCATCGCCGAACTCATCTACGGAGCACATCAGCCGCGATCCGTCTCCCGAGCAGAAGTTGTAGTTTGTCATCGCCTCGTTTCCGCTGCCGTCGTTCCGTTTATTGGCGTCAGACGGACATCTGAGCATGGCGATCTGTACGGACCAGTACGGGTTCTCACTCCAGGGGGCAGACGGAGCCGACGCATACTGTTCGTAGTAATTGCCCTGCTCATAATACGGGAGCAGATCAACGAAGGCGCTCACCCGTGAACGGCCCGTGGTCGCCGTCGGACAATCGCTGGATGAACGGCAGCCGGACCCCGTGGTGCCGCCGGGAAACCGCGTGAACACGTCGTGATAGTTATGAATCGCCAGCGTGAATTGCTTGAGGTTGTTCTTGCATTGCGTTCTCCGCGCCGCTTCGCGTGCCTGCTGCACTGCGGGCAGAAGCAATGCGATCAGGATTGCGATAATCGCAATGACCACAAGTAGCTCAATCAAAGTAAAGCCGCGCCGCCTCGTCGATGTGTGTAGCATGGCCGTAGACCCTTTGAGAAAGGTACAAGGGACCTGAAACGACAAACGAGAGAGAGAGACTTATTCAAGAGAGGACGCAGACGTCCTTCGACGCCCACGCCTGAGATCCTAACACCGGGGAATCGTCATGTCATCCGCTGCGGCTTCGATTCGTCGAAGTTCACGGATTATTGATTCTGCCGGTTTCTCGTCCACATTCCGAGGCGCGTGACGATCGCCATCGCTCAGAATCCACCGACGGTCCGCACGCCAGGATTTCGCGCCATGTCCTGTGCTTTGACGTGGCCGCGCCATTCGGCAAGGTCGTGAGCGAGTTGTCGCGCGAGGTCCGGCCGCTGATGCACAAGATCACGTTGTTCGCTGGGATCGCTTGCGAGATCGAACAACTCAAACGCGCCCGGTGTTTCCACCCCGTCGATGCTCTTCTCAAACCACTCGATGAGTTTGTAGCGGCCTTTGCGGATCGCACCGCTCGGGGCGACGCCGAGCGAGTGATAATGGGGATAATGCCAATAGATCGCATCGCGCTTGAGAGTCCCCTCCTGACGCAGCAGCGGCAGCAGACTCATTCCGTCAACGTCCGAATCAGACGTCTTCTGGCCGATGCATTCGAGCAGCGTCGGGAAGAAGTCGATGCTGGTTACCGGCGTGTCGCACATACTCCCTGGAGCAACGACGCCTGGCCAGCGAACGAGCAGCGGAACGCGGATGCCTCCTTCGTACAAATCCGCCTTGCCGCCCCGCAGCGGCTTGAGCACATCCGGACCCCACATGCAGCCGTTATCCGAAAAATAGATCACCAGCGTATTTTCGCTCAGTCCGAGCGCATCGAGTTTGTCGAGCACGCGGCCTACGCCCGCATCGAGCGTCTCGGCCATCGCCGCCACGGTCGGGTTGTGATCCGCTCGATCCGATCCCGGCTTCGATCGGTACCTGGCGATCAACTCTTCTCGCTCCGCGATCGGCTGGTGGATCGAATTGTGCGGCAGATAACAGAAGAACGGACGATCGCGATGCGTTTCGATGAACGCCAGCGCGTGTTCGGTAATCTCCCGGACGTGATGCGCGTCATCTTCATACGGACTGGGCGGCCCGGCCCCCGGCTTCTCCGTCGTCAGCACGTCGTCAAACCCCTGCGATCCGGGATCACCCGGACGGCCTGGTGCGTACTTCTTGTCGTGATTGAGATGCCACTTGCCGAAGTGTCCGGTGACATACCCCACCGATTTCAATACCTCGGCGATCGTCACCTCTTCCTGCGGCAGATGCTTGCGCCAGTCTGGCAACTGCAGTTTCTGGTCCTTCGCGGCGGCATCCGACCCCGGGATGTAATCGGTGAGATGCAGACGGGCCGGATATTTGCCCGTCATGATGCTCGCGCGCGTCGGCGAACACACAGGACACGCCGCGTATGCATCGGTGAATTTCATCCCCTCGGCCGCCAGCCGATCGATGTGAGGCGTCTCGTAAAACTCCGCCCCGTAACACCCCAGCTGATGTTGCCCCTGATCGTCCGCCAGAATGAACACAATGTTGGGCCGATGCCGATCGGGTTCATCTGCAGCCCAGCCCGATAGGGCGCCGCCCACGACAGCGACGCCCACCAACACTCGAGACATTACGGCAGCGACCAACCTGATCTCGTTGATGGACGAAACCATCCGCACGGCCATAGCCTTCTGCTCAAACGTCATCGGTGCACCTCCAGGGTCAAGTTCATGGATCGGGACGACCATCTTACCACCTGACCGCCTAATGATCAGTGAAGTCGGAATTCGTACACGAACCGAAACGGCGCTTCATGCACACGACTGACCGATCCGAGGACTTGAGCGTGGGGTGCTCGCGAGTTTCCCTCACTCAGACGAACGGGAGGCGCGGGCAATGACGCGCGATACACGCCGTCGTCCCAAGTAACGACGACGCAAGGTCGGTTGCCGTGGCTGCTCCTCGACGTAGCTGCTTTTCGAAGTTCAGGGGGGGCAGCGGTTGCTCTGGCGATGTTGTCGCCGCGCGTGGAGAGATTCTGGACGCAGCTAACGCTCCAGAACATTCCGCTTCCGTCAGCGAATGGCGAAGAGAGGAATGTTGGCGAGCGGGAACTGCAGCACGATCAACGCCATCGCTGTCGCATATTCGTTCCCGATATTCGGATCGTGCCACGACCCGTCCGCGGATTGCTTGAACAACAATTCGTCGCGAAGTTGGGGAAACCAGTTATCCCACCCCTGCTCGCCTCCCAACCAGGCCGCATGTGCGGCATGAAAGCATCCATAGTAAAAGTATTCGGCGAGTCCGTCGGACGCCGCATCGACACCGCGGCGCGCCTGGTGCAAATACTCTCTGGCTCGAATCGTGGCGGGATCTTCCTTCAGTCCCGCACAGGTGAGCGCGGCAACGGCGGCGGCTGATCGGGGAAAGAGCGATTCCGGTGGGTCGCTCAATCGGTATCGGAAGCCGCCGTCCGGATTCTGACACTGCCGCAAAAACTCGATGGACCGGTCGATTGCACTTTGGGGAATCGAGATGCCGGCTTGAGAGGCAGAGAACAGCGCCATCATCTGACAGGTGGTTACTGACGTGTCTGCATCCTCCGGATCTGCCGTATATCGCCAGGCGCCGTTGGGTTGCTGCAACTGCAAGATCAATCCGACGGCCCGGTGCAGTGCATCGCGCAACGCAGGAGAGTCGATCTCTCCGTAAAGCTGCCCGAGAAACAACGTGGCGAATCCGTGCCCATAGAGCGGGGCATGCGTGCAAATATGCTCTTCGACAATCCAGCCGTTTGTTTGCCGGCGCCCCAGGAGGTAGCGAAGGCAGGACTCGATCTGTTCCTGATACGGACTCCTGACACCCCGTTGAGCGAGAAACGCCAGGCCGGCGAGTGCACACACGCCGACGTTTCTCGCATAGGATCGAGGATCGCCGAATCCGCCGTCCCTCGATTGTCGTGTTGACAACCAGTTCAGCCCTCGTTGAATGGCCGTGATGGCCTCGTTCGTAACGTGCCGCGGCTGTTCGCTCGTTGCGGCGTTCTCGTCGGCGGGGACGAGCGAGCGCCAACCACTCGAGATGGCGACGCCTCCACCAATGGCCGCGCGTAGTGCGAACCTCCTCGACAGCCGTGCAGACGATTCACTCTCCGAGTGCTGATTCATCAATTGCCCATTCCTCATAAGAGATGCAGGAAATTGTTCACCCTCTCTCCGGAAAGATCCGTACGCAAGCAAACTGCATGCCCACCCGTTGAGAGATCTCCGGAGCCCTCGCTTACTCGGTGGACCTCAGTTGTCGTTTTGAAGTTCGGCGCCTTCGAGCGCACGCTGTAAGTGGTCAAGATTCTCACGGATCTTCGTCCGTTGGCGGGCGAGGACAAGTTCGCTGCCGAGTGAACTCATGCCGCTGATCAAGAGGACCGCAAGGGCGAGTCGGCGAAATCGGTGAGACTTACAGACCAGCGCGGCAAGGAGAACCGTCCCGGCGCAAATGGACACCGCAATGAAACTATCACGAGCGATCAGGAGCACGACGAGATCCTGTCGCAGGTCTCTCTCCATGAGACGGCCGATCCGCGAGATGCAATTGAAGACAAAGTTCAGAACCGTTGCGACCCCCAACAGGAGAATCAATCCCGCCACGAGCTGGCGCGGCGTTGATCTTGATCGACCGGGGGAGTCGTGAACGACAGTCATCACTCAGTGCCTCCACCAAACTGCGGTCAGGCCACCCAGCATCGGTTCCTCTGTTGCGGTCGGCAAGCCTGCCTTATCTAACGGATCGCCGAACAAGCAGCTTCTCGTGCGTTCGGCACCCCGATCGTAAGCAATCTGGGCCACCCGCGCCGCGCGAATTGAAATAGGCATGCTCCCCTGGCGAGTCGCGGCTAAACTTGCTCAGCTCAGATTCATGCTCAGCAGGAACTCTTCGTTGGTCGCGGTGCGGCGCATGCGGTTGACGAGGAGTTCCATCGCTTCCACGGGGTTCATGTCGTTGAGGACGCGGCGGAGGATCCAGACGCGGCGGAGTTCGTCCTCGTGCATCAGGAGTTCTTCGCGGCGAGTGCCGGATTTGTTGACGTCGATGGCCGGCCAGATGCGCTTCTCCACCATGCGGCGGTCGAGGTGCAGCTCGGTGTTGCCGGTCCCTTTGAATTCCTCGAAGATGACCTCGTCCATCTTCGATCCGGTGTCGACGAGGGCGGTGGCGACGATGGTCAGGCTGCCGCCTTCTTCGACGCAGCGTGCGGCGCCGAAGAATCGTTTGGGGTGCTGCAGTGCGTTGGCGTCCACGCCGCCGGTGAGGATCTTCCCCGAGTTGGGGCACTCGGTATTCCAGGCCCGAGCGAGACGCGTGATGGAGTCAAGAAAGATGATCACGTCATGGCCGTATTCAACCATCCGCTTGGCCTTTTCGATGACCATCTCGGAAACCTGGATGTGCCGGCTGGGCGGCTCATCGAATGTGGAGGAAATGACCTCGCAGTTGGTTCCTTTGACCTGTCGCTCCATATCGGTCACTTCTTCCGGCCGCTCGTCGATGAGCAGCACAATGACGTAAGCGTCCGGATGATTTTTGAGGACCGCCTTCGCCATCTGCTGGAGGAGAACGGTCTTCCCCGCGCGCGGCGGTGAAACGATCAATCCCCGTTGTCCCATGCCGATGGGGGCGATGAGATCGACAACGCGGGTGCTGATCTCCTTGGGGTTGTGAGCCAGGACGAGCCGCTTCTCGGGGTGCAGCGGCGTGAGATCGTCGAACGGAACCTTCGCGGTGAGCAGGTTGGGATCCTGCCCATTGATGGCCTCCACGCGGAGCAGGGCGAAGTACCGCTCGTTCTCCTTGGGGGGGCGAATCTGTCCGGCGACCGTATTGCCGTTGCGCAAGCCGAAGCGGCGAATCTGCGACGGCGAGACGTAGATGTCGTCCGGGCATGGCAGATAGTGATAGTCCGGCGAGCGGAGAAAGCCAAAGCCGTCCGGCAGGATTTCGAGCGTCCCTTCGCCGAACATCAATCCGTTGGTCTGCGTCCGCTCCTTGAGGATGCGGAAAATCAGATCCTGCTTTTTGAGTCCGGTGTACTCGGTGATTTTCTCGCTGCGGGCCAGTTCCAGCAGCTCTTTCATCGTCATGCGCTGCAGTTCGGCGATGTGGATATCGCCCTGCTTGACCTGTTCATAGCGCTCGTCGGCCGCGTTAAACGCGGGCTCGTCGGATTCGCCCGGACCGGGTGCGTCATCGGCGGCGTCGTCATCCACGGGAGCCGGTTCCCGTGCGGGGCCGCGTCGTGCTCCCGTGCGTCGGATCGGAGGATTGTCCGGATCGATCGCGACGCTTTCGCCGGTGGCTGGTGCGGGAGTTTTAGTCGTTCTTGCCATGAGACTGGCCTTTGGAGTGAGACGGGTCGTGGTCTCAACTCAAAGCGAGATGGGAAACGGAGGAGGGGGGAATCGTACGATTCGTAACTTCATGAAACGTGACAGTCGGAAGCGGCGGGCGCTTGGATCATGCCGTCCTGGCTTCGCGACAACAATGGCTTCGGTTTGTGGCTTGCCTGCCGATGGGAACTTCCTCCCGAGTTTGCCTGAGTACTGAGACTTCACGTGACGGCTGCGGTGACCGTCGATTGCGAACGAGCCGCTCCGTCCTGTCGGCCACGTCCGGCCCGCTCCGCAATGAACGCCGCCAGCTGACGACCCGCACGGTCGACCGACTGGGAATTATCAATCACGATGTCGGCCGCCAGCCGCTTGCGGTCGACGGACCACTGGCTCGCTTCCCGGCGATCCAGTTCCTCGGAACTCCAGCCTCGTGACTCAGCAACGCGCCGCAACCGCTCGTGTCGTGGAACATCAACAAACGCGACCAGGTCGCATTCCTCGCGCCAGCCGGTTTCGAGCAGGATAGCCGCATCGAGAATGATGAATTGGACCTCCGGATTGAGTCGCGCCCGTCCGATCTCGTCGCGGATGACCTGCCGAATTATCGGATGCACAATCTGTTCCAGACGGGAACGCGCGGCGGCATATTCCGGGCCATCGCCAAACACCAGTTCCGCCAGATGTCGACGATCGATGGTTCCTCCGGCGAAGATGGACTCTCCAAAGACGGACCGCAGGTTCTCCTGGACGTCCTGGCGGAGCAGGACCGCGTGACCGATCCGGTCGGCGTCGATGAGGTATCCGGGACCAGCCTCCACCAGCCAACGCGCCACGGCGGACTTTCCGCTGCCGACGCCGCCGACAATGCCGATAATGGGTATTTGATTTTGTTCCATAAGTGGAACGCCATGCCAAGGCAGGACCGCGCAATCGAGGCGCGGCGTGACGAATCGTCTGGAAGTGGACGGGGAAGATCGACTCTCGGAGATTCGACCGACGAGGGCGACCTGACTGCCAAACAGCCGCTCATCTCGTGAATCGAGAGTTGGTCAGAAACGTATGGGCGTCGTTGTGCAGCTGGGGAATCAGTATTGAATCACTCCATCGCGTGCGATTTCGGCTCCGCCGCTCAGTGGGGAAAATCTCGAGAGGTGGCGTGGAATGCAGACACGTACATCATCCGCAATCGGCCGTCGATTGTCAACTTATCAGATTCTCCAAACAGAGGTCGTCCCCTGTTTTCAGGGCGTTCCGGAAGAGAGAATCCCCTTCCCCAATGGACGCAACGAGCAATGCCGACCGATGGTGAATTGCCCGGTCGACACTTTTGAAGCCGCGGCCGCCCGCGCGGCCGCGGCCACGTGCGATTCAGCTCAAACAGGATATCACCCATCTCCCTGCCGCCATACAATCGCCGGTGACGATCGATTTCTCAGTCTGTTTTGAGGAACTCAAAGCGCATGCACAAGTACATCATTATGGGCGCCCAGGGTTGCGGGAAGGGGACGCAGTCGCTGCTCCTCAAGCAGACGTTCGATCTGGTGCACATCAGCGTCGGGGACATCTTCCGTTCACAGATCGAATCGCGCACGAAACTCGGCGCCCGCATTCGCCGATTCGTGAACGACGGACAACTTGTTCCAGATGAGATCGTTGAAGAGATCGTTCGACGCCGCCTCGATGAGCACGACTGGAACTACGGGTTCATCCTCGACGGCTTCCCGCGCAATCGGCCGCAGGCGGTGTTCTTTCTGGAGAACTATGACGTCGATGCGGTGATCTACATCGAAGTCCCCCACGACGTCGTGCTCCGCCGCCTTTTGTCGCGACGCCTCTGCAGTCAGTGTGGGCTCGACTACAACCTGATCTTTCATCGTCCCACGGTTGCCGGCGTATGCGACGTGTGCGGCGGCGAACTGGTCCAGCGCGCCGACGACACCGAAAAAGCGGTCGCCGCACGACTCAAGGACTTCTATGCGAAGACCGAGCCGATCCTCGAACTGTTTCGCCAGAAGGAACTCGTGATTACCGTCGACGGCACGCAGTCGCAGCAGGAAGTCCACCAGGAAGTCTGCACGCGACTGACCAGATCGCACGCTCGTTCCGGCCCAGCGAACCCATAGGTCCGCGCGCGCCAGCGCAACGTCGATTCCCCGCCGATGCGCTCTGTCCGCGTTGATTGTCACGTGACCTCGTCACATCGGGACGACATTCCGTCGCTCCTGTTCATCATATCGCGCACGCCGGCAACCTTCCGCGGTGCCTGCTTGCCCTGCTGCGCGAAGCAACCCGAAGGCCGGGCGAAACGGGCTCTTGGCAATTTCAGGCGGCAGCCCTCGTTGACAATTGATCAGGAACGCCGTGTAATGGGTTGATCCCTTGGACATTCCGGTCTGGCCCGTTTGGTCTGCCGGGAAATCATGATTTCCGGCAGACCAAACGGGAGAGACCCAGATGGAATTGCTCGGCTTCAATCGGCGGCTCACAGTCAGGGATCGTCTCTCTCCAGTACGGCGGGGGAAACCAAGGCGGCGTAATCCCTCCTTGCGCCTTGTCACCGAGGCGCTCGAAGCCCGCCTGCTGCTGAGCGGCGCGGCTGTCGCCAAACCCCTCCCGTTGGCGGATCTCTTTGGCCGGTCTGCCAGTGGCTCGACGTGGATCGCCGGTTCGACCGAGCAGTCCTTCGTGAACGAGGATGGACTGACGCCTCAGGTGTGGAACGGCGCGATTGGTCTCGATGTCGCCGATGGCGAGCTGCACTCAGGGGACTTCAACGGGGACGGCTTGACCGACCTGGCCCATCTCTCGACGGCAAACGGCCGGTGGCAGGTCTGGCTGGCGAATGGGCAGGGGTTTCAGGCGCCGGCCGTGTGGGAGGCATGGCCGACAGCAGACTCCTGGACCGACCCGCTGGTTGGAGACTTCAACGGCGATGGTCTCGATGATGTGGCTGCGCGATCCGGAACGGGCGAGTGGATGGTGGGACTCTCGGACGGTGGGCGATTCGTCAGTCAGGTCTTCGATAAATGGTCGACCAACGTGGGCTGGCTCGACGTGCAGACAGCGGACGTCAACGGCGACGGCTTGGCGGACATCATCGGGCGGGCGACGACGGGAACCTGGGTGGCCTCGGTCTCATCCGGCGCCAGCTTTACAAGGCAGGCCTTCGGCGCCTGGTCGACCAATGTCACCTGGCATGACGTGCGCGTCGCGGACATCAACGGCGACGGGTTCGATGACGTCATCGGCCGCGCGTCGAACGGACGCTGGGTGGCCGGCATTTCCGACAGCACTCGGTTTACGCTGCGTTCGCTGGGAGCGTGGTCGACCAATGTCACCTGGCACAACGTGGCGATCGGGGATTTCAACGGAGACGGCCGGGACGACGTGATCGCCCGCGCCTCGACAGGGACGTGGGTGGCGGGTCTGTCGAATGGGTCCGAACTGAAGACGATCGCCGTCGGCGGCTGGTCGAATTCCGTCTCCTGGCACAACATCACCCCGGGCGACTTCAACGGCGACGGCCTGCTCGATGTGGCCGGCCGCGACCAGCACGGCCGCTGGTGGGTCGCGCTCTCCAACGGTTCCCGCTTCATCAACGCGCACTGGGGCAAGTGGTTCGCCGGCACAACCTGGGACAATGTGCTGGTCGGCAACTTCATCAAAGCGGAAGACGACACGCGGGAACGCGCGCACAAGCTGGAGCAGGTCGTCCTGGGACTGTACGCCTACCACAACGAGTTCCGGCAGTTTCCGGTCGACAACGTGCCCGGACTTCTCGGCACGAATGGAAAGCCGCTGCTCAGTTGGCGCGTGCACATCCTGCCATTTCTGGGGTACGACGACCTGTACCGGCAGTTCCGCCTGAACGAGCCGTGGAACAGTGCGCACAACCTCACGCTGCTCGACCAAATGCCAGAGCTTTACCGCACCCGCGGCATGGAGGCCGGAACGAACCGCACAGGCTTCCGGCTCTTTGAGGGGAACGGCGCGTACGACTATGATCCCCAAGGCGGTCCCAAGCTCCAGGATGCGTGGAAAGAGGCCCACCAGACGCTGTTTGTGATCGAGACAATGCCGCAGAACACGGCGTTCTGGACGCGGCCGGAGGATATTGTCTTCCGCCCGGACCTGCCGCTCAGCGGCCTCACGCGGCCCACGGACTTCTTCCTCGCCGCCACGCTCGACAGAACGATTCGCAAGGTGAATCCGTTCGCCTCCGCCAGCAACTCCGCAGCCGCGACGACTTGGAATGGGGGAGAAGTCCTGACGCACGCTCAACTCTCGAACGTCTTCCTCGACTGGGCGGCTGAGGACAGCCGCGCGACGAGCCTGAATAAGCTTAAGACAATTGGCCTCGCGTTGGATTTCTTCCACGACTCATTTTCACGCTTTCCTCCTGGATACGACGTTAGTCAGCGGTTTGATCCTGCAACCGGACTGCCGTATTTGAGTTGGCGCGTGCATCTCCTGCCGTATCTCGGCTACTACGACCTCTATCAGCAGTTCCGTCTTAACGAGCCTTGGGACAGCCCACACAACATCCAACTGCTGGACAAGATGCCCGAGGAGTTCCGCAGCCGCGGCTTGGCGCCCGGCGGCACGACGTCGGCGTTCAAGCTCATCACCGGTCCGGAGGCGTATGCGCTCACGTACTTTCCCAACAGTTCGCAATCCGGCGGACCACGCTACATTGATTTCTGGGACGGCCGTAGCTCGACAATTTCGGTCATTGAACTGACGCCGGATAAAGCGGTCCCCTGGACGCAGTGGAACGAGGTGGTGTACTCGCCCGCCAATCCGCTCGCCGGCATTGGCCCGATTCCCATGGACGGCCTGCATGTTGTCATGTGGGACCAAACGACACGGACCATCGCGCCGACGGCGACGCCCGCCAATTTCGGTATCTTCGCGACGACTAATCAGCGGGAAGTCTTCACACCGACCCAGTCCAGCAATGTGTTCTTCGATTGGCCGCTCGTGGAATCGCTGCAGGGGCAGCGCCACAAGCTGCAAGCGGTCGGCTTGGCGATGCATAACTTCCACAACATGACTAACCAATTTCCGCCCCTTGGTGGTCCTGACAACTTTGACCCGATCACCGGCCTGCCAAATCTCAGTTGGCGCGTCCATATTCTCCCCTACCTCGGATATGGAGCGCTGTACGATCAGTTTCGCATCAACGAAGCTTGGGACAGCCCGCACAACATCCAGTTGCTGAATAAGATGCCCGAGGTCTTCCGCACGCGCGGCGTGCCGGCCGATGCGCCGCTCACGGCCTTCAAGCTGTTCGTTGGCGACGAGGCGTATTCGATGGAGTCGGGCGGCCCGCGATCCTCAGACCTCCGCGATGAAGCGTCTGGGACGATCATGGCGATCGAACTGCTGGCGAGTCAGGCAGTCGAGTGGACCCGGCCGGATGGCGACATCTCGTTCGATCCCGCCAATCCACTGGCGGGAGTCGGCACGATTCCTCCCGGCGGACTACGAGTGGTGATGTTCGACGGGAGCGTGAAGACCATCAGTCCGTCCGCGACGCCCGAGAACTTCAGCGCGTTCGTCACGTTCGACGGCGGAGAGATCTTCGGCCCGGCCGAGACTTCGAACGTGTTCCTCGACTGGCAGCGGCCGGAGTTCCCGGGCGGTCCCTACTACCCGGGATGGCTTGCTGCGGACTCCACGTATCGCAAGAACAATCTTCGGGGGGTGGTGCTAGCACTGCACCATTATCGGGATATTTTCTCGCGATTTCCGGTCGCGTTCCAGCCAAGCTGGTTCGATCCGGACACCGGGCTGCCCTACCTGAGCTGGCGGGTGCACTTGTTGCCGTATCTGGGGTATGGGTATGTGGACCTGTACCAGCAGTTCCGGCTCGACGAGCCTTGGGACAGCCCGCACAACATCCAACTGCTGGACAAGATGCCGGAGATCTTCCGCAGCCGCGGCCTGCCGGCGGATTCCACGAAGACGGGATTTCAACTGTTCGTCGGTAACGGTGCGTATTTCTTCTCCAATCAGTCTAAGTCGGTCCTGGGTGGTCCGCGTATCAGCGACATCACCGACGGCACGTTCAGAACGATCGCCGTCATCGAGACGATGCCGGAGGATGCGGTGGAGTGGACGCGGCCGGATGGGGACATCGCCTGGAACCCGGACGATCCCTATGGCGGCTTGACGATCCCGACGGACTTCTTCCTCGTCGCCATGTTCGACGGCAGCGTCCGCACGTTGCACCCCATGCTCGATGAAGAGACGTTCCGCGCCTTCGTGACCTTCGCCGGCGGCGAACCGATCACATACAGTTACTGACCGTTTCGGCGTTCTTCGACGAAGGGAATGATTGCACTCCCTAACTCGCTAACCCGGATTATTCACGTCACGGGTAGGGTGTGTGAAGCAAGCCCCGACACCACAGTGTGTTATCTACGCGAAGCACGTCGTACGGAGAAAGCGAGCTGTTTTTCAAACTGTGGCTTGCGCAACACGCCATACTG
>JAHBXU010000460.1 GCA_019636315.1 Planctomycetaceae bacterium
CTGGAGTAGATGCCGAAGGCGCTGAAGAACGCCTCCATCCCGAACGTTCGCGCCTCATCGGGAATGATGGGCACGATGCGCTCGCCGATCTCTTTGTGCCGCATCAGTCCCTGCAGGATGGCCGCATAGGCCTGCGTCGTCGACGCGTGTCCCCCTTTGTCGCCGGTGCCGGCAAGTTGCCGAGCGAACGCCTTGTTGTCGAGGGCCGGCAACTCGAGCTTCTCATTTGTCGGCCGCCGCATGGGGACAAAGCCACCCAGTTGTTCGCGACGAGCGTGGAGATAGGCCATTTCCTCGCTGTCCTCTGCGGGACGATAGAACGGCATCTCCTCAACCTGATCGAGGTTGATCGGAATGTTGAACCGCTTGCGGAACTCGTGCAGCTCCTCGTGGTTCATTTTTTTGGTGTTGTGGGCGACGTTGCGGCCTTCTCCCGCTTCGCCCAGGCCATAGCCCTTGACCGTTTTGGCCAGGATGACAGTCGGCGCGCCCTGGTGGTCGATAGCCGCGCGATAGGCCGCGTAGACTTTCTCCGGGTCGTGTCCTCCGCGGCGGAGTTTGCGCAACTGCTCGTCCGACATGTGGTCCACGAGGTCGAGAAGTTCCGGATCGGTGCCGAAGAAGTGATCGCGGATATAGTGCCCGTCCGAGACCGTATACTTCTGATACTGGCCGTCGATGATTTCTCCCATTCGCTTGACGAGCTTGCCGTTGTAGTCGCGGGCATGCAGGTGATCCCAGTCGCCCCCCCAGATCACTTTGATGCAGTTCCATCCAGCGCCGCGGAAGGCGCCTTCCAGTTCCTGGATGATCTTGCCGTTTCCGCGGACGGGTCCGTCGAGTCGCTGCAGATTGCAGTTGACGACCCAGATCAGGTTGTCCAGATTCTCACGCGACGCAAGCGTGAGCGCCCCGAGCGTTTCCGGTTCGTCGACTTCGCCGTCCCCCACGAAGCACCAGACATGCGACTTCGACGTGTCCATCAGACCGCGATGTTCGAGATACCGCAGGAACCGGGCGTGGTAAATCGAGCAGATCGGCCCCAGTCCCATGGAGACCGTGGGGAACTGCCAGAAGTTCTCCATCAACCACGGGTGCGGATACGACGATAATCCGACTCCCCGTTCGACTTCGCGGCGGAAGTGTTCGAGATGGCTTTCATCGAGACGTCCCTCCACGAACGCGCGCGCATACATGCCCGGCGAGGCGTGTCCCTGGAAGTACACCATGTCGCCGGTGTGATCCTTCGTGCGCCCGTGAAAGAAATGGTTGTACGCCACCTCGTACAGCGTGGCCGATGACGCGAACGTCGAAATGTGCCCCCCCAGGCCGTCATGCTTCTTATTCGCCCGGACGACCATGGCCATCGCGTTCCAGCGGATGATCGACTTGATGCGCCGTTCGATATCGAGATTGCCCGGATAGCGCGGCTGATCTTCGACCGGAATCGTGTTGATGTAGGGAGTGGTGGTGGAGAACGGCATCATGACGCCGCGCTGATAGGCTCGCTCGCGGAGTTGCACGAGCAATTGCTGCGTCCGTTCTGCGCCATAGCGCTGCAGAACCGACTCCAGCGATTCGTACCATTCTTCCAGCTCAACGGCATCGATCCCCTGAACGACACCTTCACTCACCTGCTCCGTCGACATGGAAGCCCCTTAAAGTGTGAAATCAATCGCCGTAGAAACATGAGTCCTCGTCTGACGCCCAAAGCCGCCAGGCAACCTGTTTCTCAGGAAATGCCCCGGCCGACGCAGCCGGACCGCGCGAGTCGGGGGGAATTGTAGCAATCCCGCGACATTGTCGCACCCTGAGATGTTCCCCACACGTGGAGGTGAGTGTGGGAGCGGAACTCGGCGGCCCCTGAGAACCTTGGGAGCGTGCCGTCACAGCCTGTCATGCGGAAGTCCAGCATGCTGACACGCCTCTCAACGTGAAGGCATGGCGCTCATCAGCAACGCCGCAATCAACCGTTACCACACCGTGCCGTCATCCCCGCGAAACGCGAATTGCCTCAAATTAAACCGTGATGCGGCGTCCCCGCGCCGTGATCGGCCAGTGGTCGACGATGGTCCCGCGTTCGATAACCACCGCTTCATCGTAATGGGCCACCGTGGGACAGACGTGCCGCGGAATCACAACCGTCAGATCTCCGGGTTTCCACCGCGCCGCGTCGGCTGTTTCGACGACCAGATGTTCCTCGTTGTGGACCACCTGCACCGCGTCTGGAATTTCCGGGAGGACGACTCGCTCTCCCATAGGAGGGTCGCTGGCGACCGCCTTCGTGCCGACATCAAACGTCACGCGGTTTGCGGTGGGCCGGCTGACCACGCGCGTGAGGATGACGGCCGCGGGAGTGAAGATTTCCAGATCGGGGAATGCCTCGCCATAGCCCGCATCGTGAAACACGCAGGTTCCTGGACTGAGTTCGATCGCCGGATCGTCGATCTCGGCATAGACGGGGAACGTCGGCGTCCCCCCGCACACAATCCGCGGCACCGGGTGTCCCGACTCGAGCAGTTCGTCTCGAAACGCGGCGACCTTCCGCCACTCCGCATCCACGGCAAGCCTGCGTTCGCTGAGATCCTTCTGCCGTTGATGACCATCGTACAGGTGCAACCCCTCGGCTCGCAGTCCGGGGGTGCGGTCAATCAGCGCATACAATTCCCGCGCGCGTTGTCCGACGCGAACGCCGGTCCGCTCGCGGCCCGGATCAATGTCGAGCAGCACCCCGATCGACTGCTTGTCGGACGCAATGACTTCACCCAGATGGCCGATTGACCGTTCGTCATCGGCGGTGACGGCGAACGAGACATCGGGAAACTGGCGCAAGAATGCTGCCGCTCGCTCGATGTTCGGCCCCACGACGTTGTAACCGAGAAAAATGTCCCTTGCCCCGGCACCGGCGAGCATCTCGGCTTCTGCAAACGTCGCACACTTGTGCCGCGACACCCCTTTCGACAGCAGCATCTTTGCCACGGCCGCCATTTTTGTCGTCTTGCAGTGAGGACGGAGCCGGTCCGCACTGCCGGCGACTCGCAGCATCGTGTCGAGATTATGCTCGACGAGTTCACGAAAGACGACCAGGGCAGGACTACAAATGGAGTCCGCTCCCTCGATTCGGTAACGTCCCTGACGGTTGGGGTCGTTGTTCATATGCATGTCACCATCTCAATGCGACGCGGCCGAAATTCCTTCCGTGCGACGATTCCGCAACCGACGCGTCCTGTTCAGATTCCTGCCACTCGCCCCCTCATTCCGAAGGGCCTTCGGCAACGGAGAAGCATACTCAATGCACCGCCTGCAGGCGATGGAGGCCCTCAATGCAACGTGCCGTCGGCCGTTTCAGCGCTTGATGGTATCAATCAGCATTTATTGTGAAATTGTGAGTCAGTTAGAGTCGCATTCGACATCGCCAGCGGCTGTTTCGTTGACCTGTGGATAGCAGCCCGGGAGGTCGTCGGTGTACCAGCGTTCCAGAACGGCTCGCCAGGCAGCGGGGGATTGTGCCGACACGAAGGCGTCCCGGACAGCGGTTGGCTCCGGATGCAGGCGGGCGTACTTGATGCCGAACTTCTTCATCATGCTGCCGCATCGATCGGATCCGTACGTTTGCTCAGCGATGCGGTAATGTTCGGCGAGAACCGCCCGTTGTTCGTGGACGGTCGGCGGCAGCGGCAGCGGCTGGCCGGCCAGCAGAGCGCGAACCTGGGAGAAAATCCAGGGATTGCCGATCGCCCCGCGTGCAATCGAGACCCCGTCGACGCCCGTCTCGCGCAGCATGCGCACGCAGGCGTCCGCAGTGAACAAATCACCACTGCCGATGACCGTCTTCTCCCCCACATGCTGTTTGACGTCCCGGAGGAAACTCCAGTTGCTTGGGCCGCAGTAACGTTGCTCGACTGTACGTCCATGGACGGTGACGGCGGCGACGCCCCGTTGAAACGCACCATCCAGGATTTCAAAGAACTTCCCGCGACTCTCCTGCGTGTCGTCGATTCCTCGTCGCAACTTGACGGTGACAGGGATGGCCTCCGGAACCGCCGTCCGGACCTGATCGACGATCTGCAAAGCGACCGCGGGCTGCGAGAGGTGATACCCTCCGCGACAACCGCCCAGAGCCGACTTCACCGGGCACCCGAAGTTGATGTCGATGACGTCGAACCCCGCTTCGACCAGTCGCCGCGCCGCCGGGCCGAACGACTGCGGGTCCGATCCCATGAGCTGTCCGCCCACCGGCCGCTCTTCCTCGGTGATGTGCAGATGGTGTTGCGTGCGGCTGCGGCCTCGTCGCTGGGCCATCACGAACTGATCGATCATGACTTCGGCCAGCGCATAAGCGGCCCCATGCCTGCGCGCCATGACGCGCA
>JAHBXU010000461.1 GCA_019636315.1 Planctomycetaceae bacterium
GCCGCGCCTCGACCGGCACCATCGTTGTCGGACTGTCCACCGGAAGCGGCTTCGTCACCTCTTCTTTCGGCGCCTGGTCGACGACAGTCGCCTGGCCCAATGTGTTTGTTGGCGACGTCAATGGCGACGGCCGGGACGACCTGATCGGCCGAGCCTCCACCGGAACGCTCGTCGCCGCCGTTTCACAGGGGAATCGCTTCATCACGAGCGCGTTCGGCGCCTGGACCAATGCGGTCACGTGGGTGGACGCGTTCGTAGGCGACGTCAATGGCGACGGGCGCGCGGACCTGATCGGTCGCGCGTCCAACGGTCGCTGGATCGCCTCCACATCTGACGGCGTGCGGTTCACGACCGCCAATTGGGGCGCCTGGTCAACAAGTACGACGTGGAGCGATGTTCGAGTCGGCGACTTCAACGGCGATGGACGAACCGACTTTGTGGGCCGCGCCGCCAGCGGAACCTGGGTCGTCGGTGAATCGAACGGGACTCAGTTCATCAACCAGGCCCGAGGCGCATGGTCGACCACCGC
The DNA here is from genome assembly GCA_019636315.1 of Planctomycetaceae bacterium. Classification (GTDB taxonomy): domain Bacteria; phylum Planctomycetota; class Planctomycetia; order Planctomycetales; family Planctomycetaceae; genus JAHBXU01. The sequence continues at coordinate 530 of JAHBXU010000461.1, forward strand.
CAATTGGGTCGATGTTCTCGTCGCGGACTTCACTGGCGACGGGCGCGACGACATCGCGGGTCACGCCTCCTCCGGAGCCTGGGTCGTCGCCGCCTCGGACGGAACCGCATTCACAACCAGCGTCTGGGGCACATGGTCGAGCGGAACCACATGGGACAACGTGTCTGCCGCCCAGTTTGTATGAACGGATCGCCGCGGTGGTGTGTCCGTTGAATCATTGCAAGCGGTTGGGGGGTGACGTCATGGCGATCGCCGGAGCGCCGTGCAGGAATCGGCGCTGCCAACTCATGCTTATCCGCCTTGCGCCGTGAGAGCAAAGCACGGATGAACGCACGTTGTGATGGGACAGCCCCTGGACCAGCGGCCCGGGAGCCTCGTTCACGTAGGGGAGTGGCGATAGAATGGAGAACAACGATCCTCGAATGGGTGAGGACGTTGTGGGGTGTCCCTCATTCCGACTCGACAGATCTGACGCAGATCTGTGGAGACGCCGCGTGGACCGAAGTCACCCGAAGCGTTCGCACGGGATTGCGGCTCAATCCCTCACTGAGTTTTCGGGTGACGAACGGTGGGCTTGATCGAGGCTGAAGTTCCCTGATGGCGGTTGTCACGATCTTTTCCGCGGTGGCCTTGAGCATTGCTTGACGATTGAAGATGCCTGATTTTGACGAACTGGCCGCTTCGCGCCGGCAGTGGATTGACGAGGTGCTGAAGCCCTGGTGTCGCGAGGCGTCGCTGAAGGATCTCCGCCGGGCCGAACGGGAGTGGGGCGATATCGCGGGGCGAGTCGACCCGCAGCGAACGCTCTGGTTATGGGCCTGGAGCCGCTTCCCGGAACTGGTCGCCGAGGAGTTGGCCGGATTCGACGAAACCTATGTCGTGACGCTCACGCTCCGAAATGGAGAACAGCTCACCGGTTATCCCGACGCCCGCCGGAGCCAGGGGCACGAACTGGTGCTCGTGCCCGCAGACGGCTCTCAAGGGACGACATCAATCCTGCTTGATCACATCACTGCGGTCTGCCGAACCGCCAGTGATTCACTTGCTGAGTGATGCCGCGGCGACGCCTTGCGCACTGGACGGCTCGGTTCAATAAGCGGAACTTGTGCGGCGATTCTTTTCGCGCATGTTGCTATGATGGATGCGTGTCCGAATCCACTCGATCTGATACAGCTCCTGCTTTTGACCGGTCCGCTTTCTCGATCGGAACGCTCGACGAGCTGACTCGCAACTGGGATTGCTGGTTCGCGCGCTCCCCGGAAGAGCGGTTTCAGGAGGTCGAACGACTGCGTTGGATCAATTATGGCGCTCTCGCTGGCGAACGACTTCAAAGATTTTTTGAGGTTGCTCAACTCGAAACGCGTTAAGTACCTGTTGATCGGCGGCTACGCGGTGAGCCACGACGGGTCCCCACGCGCCACGGGCGATCTGGACGTTTGGGTCGCTCGCACGAACGTCAACGCCGCAAAGCTCGTCAATGTTCTGCAGGAGTTCGGCTTCGATGTTCCAGGCCTTCGCGAGGAGCTGTTCCTCGAAAAGTCGCGTATCGTGCGGATGGGGATCCCACCCCTGCTGACGACAATCACTGGCGTGGAGTTTGCAGACTGCTGCAAATCACGCGTGGCAGCGGTCATCGATGGTGTTTCCGTCCCCATCATCAGCCTGAAGCATCTCCGCCGGAACAAGCTCGCCAGCGGACGCCACAAGGATCTTGACGATCTGGAGAACTTGCCCACATCGTCGTGAGAGATGTTACAGCAAGTTATCCCGCATCGTGCATGCTGTCACTGCCCACCAGGCTGTCAGAGCATCCTTCACCGCCGCCACGTCGTGGACGCGGATGATTTCCGCGCCCTGCTGCGCCACGGCGATCGCCACACCGATTGTGCCGTTTGTCCGCTCGTCGATTTCGCGACCCAGCAGTCTGGCGAGGAACCGCTTGCGGGAGTGGCCGATCAGGACCGGGCGGCCCAGCGCATGAAAGGCTGCAATGTGCGAGAGAATCTCCAGATTGTGCTGAGCCGTCTTGCCGAAGCCGATGCCGGGGTCGACGACGATTCGCTCCCGGGCGATTCCCGATTGTCCCAGCGAAGCGATCCGTTCATCGAGATAAGCCACGATTTCCGCGACAACGTTCTCGTAACTCGGAGCGTCCTGCATCGTCTGCGGCGTCCCCTGCATGTGCATGAGAATGATGCCGCAGTCGCTCGCCGCGCAGACGTCCGTCATCGCGGGATCAAACGTGAGTGCGGAGATGTCGTTAATAATGGTCGCTCCGGCCGCGAGGGCTTCGCGCGCGACGGCCGCTTTGGTGGTGTCGATCGAGATCGGCGTCCCGGTGGACGCGGCGAGCCGCTCGATGACCGGCGCCACGCGCCGCAGTTCTTCTGTCTCGGACACGGTCTCGGCCCCTGGGCGCGTCGACTCGCCTCCCACATCGAGGATGTCGGCCCCTTCTTCCACAAGCGCGAGTCCCCGCTCGACGGCGGCGGACACGTCCAGATATCGCCCTCCGTCGGAAAAGCTGTCCGGCGTGACGTTAAGGATCCCCATGATCCGGGGCTGCCCCCCGAGGCGATGCTCCTGGCCCGATACGGTCCATCCATGCCCGCCATCGCGAAAGAACGTATAACTCACGGTTTCCCCAAGGTTTAAGGTGGAATCGGCCAGGATTTTTCCATCCATAGGCCGGATGAATCTGGGTGAGATCCAGCCGATCAGAACGGGCGCCAAGCACATTCACCGGAGGCAGCAAACAGACTTTGCTTCAATCAGAGCTCTCCGAATCGGTGGATCGATTGTGTCACGATCCAATGGCAGGACCGGTCCTGGGTGGTCGGTCGTGGATCAACGGAACGTCAGGCACGTCGGTTCTGCGGAGGCTCCCATCCTGCCTGCCCTTACGTAAAGAGGGTATTGAAAGTTGCTGACGTTTGACATCAAGACCCGGATTGTTATTCTAACCGGCAAAGTCGGCGTGGTCATCGCAAACTGTGATGATTCAATCGCGGTGAGTTTGCCGATTGACCCCTTTCCGTCAAGGTGGTCAATGCGACTCAGAGACACACCCTAATTGACAGTCGGAGGAAAGACCCCATGACACGACGTGCAATGATTGTGGCAACCGCTGCGGCGGCCTGCCTGATTGCGATGCAGATGGAGACCCAGGCGGGCCATCGCCGCGGATGTGGCCGACAAATCGGCCATCGCCGCTGTGCGACCACCTCCCATTGCCAGACCACATGCTGCACCACCGCCTGCAGCTACGAGTCGAGCTGTGCTCCTTGTGAGAGCGCCTGCGGATCAAGCTGCGGCGAAGCTTGTGGTTCAAGCTGCGGATCGGCCTGTGGTTCAAGCTGCGGGTCCGCCTGCGCTTCCTGCGCCCCGGCCGCAACTTGCTGTGGTGCGGTTTCCACCTGCGGTTACTCTTCCTGCGGCAGCGCCTGCTACTCGGCTTGTGGCAGCTGCGGCGCCTGCGAAGGGGGAGCCGTGGTTCCGGCCAGCGGACATGCCGCCCCGGCCGTCGAAGACGCGCCCGCTCCTCCGGCCGACCTGCCGGAAGCCTCTCCTCCGACCGCCTGATTCATCAGGAAGTTGTGAGCGGGAATCAATTGGAACAAACCCGTCCAGAGAACTTTGGACGGGTTTGTTCTTGCGCTGTGCCGGAGCACCGCCTCTTCGTTTTGCGCGGTTGACCGAACACGCCTTACTGCCGTGACAATTTACGGCTCCTGACTCCCACGCGCAATGAGCCTGGCCTCACCCGCGGCAATCCGCAGCAGCCAGATATCGCGAGTGGGAAAAGCGCGGGCGACGGATGACGCGTCCGTTTCGCCGG
>JAHBXU010000462.1 GCA_019636315.1 Planctomycetaceae bacterium
CTCGTTCACATCGCGGCATCGCACGAACGGCACGAACGGCATCATCTGCTCTTCGGGGACGAATGGATTCGACGTGTCGGTTTCCCCGTAGAGCAGTTGTGTTCCCTGAGGCACTCTGACACCGATCAACTCGGCCAGCACGGCTGCGTCCTTGCCCACCAGATCGCGATTGGGGACGGCATGCCCGCCGGGTTCCTTCGGTGGAGAGAACGCGAGCCGGCTCAATGCGTCGATCTGCTGCGGATTGAGGCGATACCCGCCATGCCGCGACATCGCGTCCAGCAACGGATCGAAGATGCTGTTCACCGCGAACACCTCCTTCTCACCAATGCACAACAGGTTGTTGTCATAGGCGGCTCCGGCGATGATCGACTTCGCCGCGTGGTCGAGATCGGCCGTTTCGTCGACGACCACGGGAGGATTCCCCGGTCCGGCGACGACCGCTTTCTTGCGGCTCGCCATTGCCGCGCGGGCGACGGCCGGACCGCCGGTGACGCACAACATCCGCACGCCGCGATGATTGAAAATCTGATCGGCCGACTCGATCGTGGGATTTCCGATGATCGTGACGATATTGTCGATGCCGATCGCCGCGCGAAATGCGCGGTTGAAAGCCTTCACGCCTTCGCAGGCAATGCGTGCTCCAGAGGGATGCGGGTTCACCACCAGCGTGTTGCCGGCGGCAACCATGTTGACGACATTCCCCGCCAGCGTGGGGAGCGAATGCGTCACCGGAGTGATCGCTCCAATCACTCCGAACGGGGCGTACTCCTCCAGAGAAATGCCGCCGTCGCCGCTCCAGGCGTCGGTTTTGAGGAACTCGGTCCCCGGCACCTGCTTGATGATCTTGAGCTTCTGGATCTTGTGATCGAGCCGACCGATTTTTGTCTCGTCCAGTTCTGCACGCCCCCAGGTTTCGGCGTTCTGCTCGCACAAGGCTTTGACGATCTGGACGACCTTCGCCCGATCGGCAATCGGACGCTGGGACAACTGCCGAAACGCGTCGTTGGCAGCCGCTACCGCATCATCGACGGAATCAAAGACGCCATCAGAGCCCCGACCGTGAGGGAGGGGGCCGGTCGCTAATGCGCGCGGATCTGTTTGTCGGGCGGCCTACGTGACCGGCATTCCCTTCCCGTTCGGCGACCGCTGATCTCTGACGGCTGACGGCGGAACACGACTCTTGCCGAGTTCGCGAAGCACTTCCTCGACAACGCCGCGGATCACGGTTTCATTCATGGTTGCAGTCATGCTGGTTCCTATTTTTCACCACGCAGACACGGCGTGCGGAGAGAATTCTCATGCCGATCGGTGTCGCGCCAGGTGTTAGTCGCTGTTTTGAATTGGCAGGTATTTCGATCATGTCTTCCTCCATAAGTCCGTGTCTCCGTGTTGCTCCTCACATTTCTCCACGGTGCATCTGCTGGGATTCGACCCAGTGGGCCACGCGTGTTTGCGTGGGAAACATGGCGAGCATCCAGAAGAGCAGTCCGCCGGCGATGGCAAGCGACCAGACGTTGTGCTCGATCATGGCCGCCACCAGATTGAAGAACACGGCTCCCTCGAGAATCGCCAGTCCCTGGATTGTCTTCATCAGATACAGGCCTGGAAGTTGCTCTCCCGTGGTGCTGCGGAGTTGTCGTTTCACCATCAGGCTCGGCGCGACGAAATGGAGGACAAATGCAGCACCCGCAGCTAATGCGGCAAGACTGCTCACCAGAACGCCCGGCGCCGGAGCGGGTGCCGTCCGCATGATGAACACGGTGAGTGCCCCCATGGTCACGGCCCCCATCACCAGACCGAGCGTGATGATCTGTGCAACACGTGCGACCTGGTCAATGGATTGCGGCTGTGACGTCATCTGCAAACCCGCCTCATGTTCCGCTGTGATAGACGTCGGCATCGCCCACTCGCACATGATCCACAATGCCAATGATGGCGCAGTCCACCGGCAACTTGCTGGTCTCCTCCGTGAAGCGTGCGCTGGACCCCTGAACAATGAGCACCACCTGTCCCTCGCCGGCGCCGACGGTGTCGACCGCGATGAATGTCCGGCCCGTCGGTTGCAGATCGGCACCCGTCTTTTCATTGATCCGCAACGGATCGACGATGCACAGCTTCTGCCCCGTCATGACAGGAACCTTCTGCGTCGCGGTGATGTTGCCGGTGATTCGTGCGAGAAACATGGCTTTTCTCACCACAGAGACACGGAGAGGTGGCTTGCGCCTTTGAACGTGTCTCCGTGTCCCGTGGTTAAGTTGATGTAACGGCAGCCACCGTCTGTCGCGCGACGACGATTTCCTCGTTGGTCGGCACAGTCCAGACTTCAATGCGGCTGTCATCGGCGGAGATCTTCATCTCGCCTCGGGCTGCCTGGCTTCGATCCTCGTCGAGTTTCAATCCCACATAATCCATCTGGGCGCACACATCCCTGCGAATGCGCCTGCTGTTCTCACCGATGCCGCCGGTGAAAACGATCGCGCCCGCTCCATTGAGCACCGCCAGAAACTGTCCGATGTACCGCTTGATATCGGCCGTGTAGACCTTGAGGGCCAGTTCGGCCTGCGCATTTCCATTCGCTGCCGCCTGCTCGATGTCCCGCAAGTCGTTCGAGACGCCGCTGAGGCCCAGGAGGCCCCCTTGCGATGCCAGTTCGTCCAGCAGTTCGTTGTAATCCTTCCCCGACAGGCGCTTCACGAGACGCAGCGCAAACGGGTCGAAATCGCCGACACGGTTGTTCTGCGGAAGTCCCGACTGCGGCGTCATGCCCATTGACGTCGATCGCGACTCACCACCGATCATCGCGCAAATTGAACTACTTCCTCCCAGATGGCACGAAATGACCTTGAGATCGTTTCGTCCGGTCAATTGGGCCATCCGCGTGCCGATGTACCGGTGGCTCGCCCCGTGATACCCCCAGCGGCGGACGTCGTACTGATCCCGCCACGCGTACGGAACAGCGTAGGTGCGGTATTCCTCGGCGATCGTTTCATGAAACGCCGTCTCCAGCGCGGCAACCAGCGGGATCGCCGGGAAGGCCTCGCGCAATTGCCGCATGGCGCGGACATAGGGCGGATTGTGCGCAGGAGCGACGTCCGCCAGTGCATCCATCGCCGCCAGCAGATCCTCATCGACGATACGGATGCCGCTGAGCTTGCCGGCGAAAACCGCCTTGAAGCCAATGGCCGCCACTTCGTCAACCGACGACAAGCACCCGTGCTCCGGATTCGTCAACTGGTCAAGGCACATCCGCACCGCAGCGGCGTGATCAGGGATTCGCTGCTGCACGTCCTGACGATGATCGCCGATCGTGACGACACACTGAGAATCCGCGTCCTGCCCGATGCGGTCAATCCCGCCTCGTGCAAGCTGCGTCTCCGTCTGCATATCGAACAGCCCATATTTGAAGCTGGTCGATCCGAGATTCGCGACGAGAACTTTCATAGCGATCGACGATCAGAAATTCTCCATCAGGCCCGCGGCTGGACGCGGGATAATGTGGGCGCTGACAAGTTCGCCCACTTTTGAGGCGGCGCTGGCGCCGGCGTCAACCGCCGCGCGGACCGAGCCGACATCTCCCTGAATGATGGAGGTGATGTAGGCATTGCCGATCTGAATCTGCTTGATGAGCTTCACGTTGGCCGCCTTCAGCATTGCGTCCGACGCTTCAATCTGAGCGATCATGCCCTTCGTTTCGATAAATCCAATGGCTTCGTTCATGATTTGCAATTCGCAAGGAGGGAGCTCAATAGCCGCAGGGCGCACGGGTTACACCCCGTGACCACCAGGAACAAAACAGCTACTTGGCTGGTTTCACTGACGGCAGCACGGCGCCGAGATCCTCATGGGGGCGCGGGATGACCTGTACACTGACAACTTCGCCGATCTTGCTCGCCGCGCTCGCGCCCGCATCCACGGCGGCCTTGACGGCGGCGACATCTCCAACCAGGAAAATGGTGACGAGTCCGCTGCCGACCTTCTCCCAGCCGTTCAACTGCACGTTGGCGGCTTTGAGTGCGGCGTCTGCCGCTTCAATCATGCAGACGAGACCCTTGGTCTCAATCATTCCGAGCGCTTCTGTTGGTTTGGCCATGCGTTGGGTCTCCCTTGTTTGGAGAAATGAGGATCTTGAGGAAGTGTCCGATTTCAAATGACAGCTTCCAAACAGATCTTAAAACAACAAGTCATCAAGGATGGCGGAAGGTAACTTAACGACTTGCCGCTTGAGATCTGTTTGGAACTTGCCACTTGGAACTTGTTACTGATGACACCCACAGGTCTGTGGCTTCAGCAACTCGACCCTGGTCGCGTGCTCCAGATTGATTGCGTTGCCTTCGTCGGTGTCGAGGTGAACTTCGAGTTT
>JAHBXU010000463.1 GCA_019636315.1 Planctomycetaceae bacterium
AGCAGGCGACGCAGCTGAGGCAGGCCTATGGCACACAATTTCGCCAGTATCAACAGCAGTTGCAGCAGCTTCAGAACGACCGGCTCTCACCGCAGCAGCTGAGCATGCGGCAGCGACAGCTCCAGCAGCAGTTCAATCAGAACTTCACGCGATCGTTCACCAACGACTTCAGCGATCCGCGCTTCCAGCAGCGATACAATCAGCTTCACTTACAATACCAGGGGTTTGGTGCGCTCATGGATCCGACCGTGCAGCAGCAACTCAATCTCACACCCGAACAGCAAGCGCAGCTCGATCGCCTCTCGCAAACCTGGAATGATCGTATGGGCGGATTCACCCGAGCCGGGCGTGAGACTCCCGCCGAACTGCGAGCCAAATACTTCGATTATCAGCGTCAACGAGCGAACGATCTGGGAGATCTTCTCGACGAAGGCCAGCTACGAAACTGGGAGCGGATCATTGGCGACAAGTACGTTTTTCCGCCCTCGGCCTACTTCCCAGACTTCGATTCGAGCACCACTGGCGACGACAGGACAACCGGCAACAGTCCGACGGACGCTTCGACCGAGAATGTCCCTTGATCGCCGTGCGCGGGTGGAGTCATTGCTGAAGGTCGACTGAGATTCCTCCGGCCCCAGACTGAGGACGCATCGGAGCCGCGCCCGTCTGAGCGGTCGCTTCGTCATGGGCGCGGCTCCGCTCTTTACTTTGCAGGAGCAGGGAGGTAGCCGTAATACCGGCCCATCCAGTAGGCATGCAGGTAGTCGGCGGGGCCGGTTTCGTTTTCACGCCAAAGCGTGAGTTCCTGCCATTGTTGGCCGTCGTCGCTCCGATAGACGCCCCCCGGGCCGCCAGCGATCACTCCCCATGGCGTTGAGAACAGCGACCTGGCCAGCGGAATTCGCCACCCCTCCATCGCCAACTCGGTCGTCTGGCCATTGGCACTCGTGCGGACCAACCGGCTGTTCTCGTCGATCCGCAACTGCGCGCCATTTTTGAGCGGCACACCTTTGTGGAAGTCGTGCTGCGGAAACGTCGGCACGTCGGCTTCCCCCGCAGGCCGCCAGCTCATGCCGCCATCGCGTGTGAGAAACACGCCTTCGTTCGTTTGCGCCCAAAGCACGAACGTGCGTGTGTCCGAGGCGACGATGTTCTGCACGGAAGCTCCCCGCAACCCCGCCGTCATCGAGTTCCAACTGTCGCCGCCGTCGAGCGTCATGAAGATGCGGCCCGCACTATCGGTGAACCAGGCGACAAGCGGGTCATCGCAGGCAAAGGCCCATGCAGTCACCGTGGGCTTGAGCCACGCGTCAAGCTGATACGGATTGCCTTTCCAGATGTATTCGTTATCGAGTGGTCGCTCGTTGACCGGCAGCGGAGTCGCACTCTGCGGACGTTCCGAGGCGGGGACTTCGGGATTGAGCGGAATCTCCTTTCGCAGCGAATTCATCACCGGCCGCAGCACGCGATCGACGGGATACTGTCGCAGCGACTCGTTGGCCAATGCGAGCGCCTCCTCGGCATGAGGCACGCTGCTCGGGACCGCTTGCGGCTGACCAGGCCGGGGCGGAGGTTGATGCTGCGGCCAGAGAGCGAATGTCGTGTACGCGAACAGCGAATTCCCTTCCATCCAGTTGCGGTCCCACAGGTCGGCCAGCCAACTGTTGTACAACGCCAACAGTTTGGGATCGCGCTCATAGCGGATGAGATTGTAGAGTGCTTCGTAGCGTTGTCCCTCGGAACTGTGGTCAGTGCGGGCCAGCGTGGCGAGCGAGTGCGGCCTGCGGTACAGCTCCGGTTCCGGATTGTCCTTGTATCGATCGACGACGCGTCGATACAGGTCGAGATATTGCTCCTCGCCGGTGATGTGATGTGCAATCAGCAAGTCCGGTAAGAGCAACAACGACGCCCGCAGCGGCAGCGAGGCAACCCCTTCCGCTCCCCAGCGGCGATAGCGCGGCAGCACGATCGTGTTGTAGTATTCGTCACGGGCCGGATCCGGGTCGAAACCCAGATGTCCCCATTGCGTCACTTCTCCGTCGACGTCGATGATGCGGCAATGGTTCTCGAGGAGATGCGTCATCAGCCGCTTTGTGTCCTGGGTGATGAACTCTTTCTGCTCGTCATCAGCCGCCAGATCGTAGTACACGGCGTAGCCGTAAAGGACGGCGTTGAAGTTGTCCTGGCTGACGTCGCCATACCAGCGATAGTCGGCGTAGTCGCCCGTGCCTTGGTGCCATTCCACAGAGTCGCGTCCATCCCGTTCCCAGTCTTCGACGGGGCCATGTCCCCGCACGTAGCCGCGCGCGAGCAAGCCGGGCTTGCCGGTGACTTCCTGAAGTCGTCGCAGAGCCATCAGGACTTCGCCGCCATGCTCCCGCACCCACGGATCCTGAGTCACGGCGTATTGATATGCGACGCCGGCGAGATAGCGCCCGGTCCAGACCCCCGAGTGAATGACGTTGCCCGGCTCGTTGACCGTATGCGGCAGTTGGACGCCCTGCGGAGTGGACGGCACAATCGAAACGTAAAGGCCGTCCAGCCAGTGCTTGTCGAGCAGATCCTGTTGAAAGGAAGCCGCTTTCTCTTCGAGAACGCGGGCGTCGTCAGAACTCCAGCCCAGCGATGACGCTGTCGCGACGACGAAGATTCCCAGGACGACGGAGTCGCGGAGCATGGAGGATCTCCTCAAGAAATGATCCGGGCGAGCCAAGGGGGGCAGCGAGCCGTGTCGATGAACCGCAAGACGTGCCATCGTGGACGAAATGCGCCCGTTCCGCAACCGGATCGTTGGGCCCGGCCCAGGACGGGGGCCGGTGTTCGGCGCGCTTGCCGCCGGTTGAGCTGCTTCATCCGTGAGGGAAAACACTGCATTTACTGGTTGTTGCATCAAACTTGCACGAAGTACCACAAGCGGGGAAGACGTTCAGCCGAAGGATGTAAGGATCGCGTCTGTGCGTTGCCGGCGGACGCCGCTTTGGCATCCCGGAGATTCTCATCGACACGTGTCGAACGTCGCCGTGACTGGTGATCCGACGTGCCAGGAGCGGCGAGCGGCGTCGACTTGAGTCGAGGTCGATGCGCGGATTGTTCACGTCTGCATGTGCCTGTTGAACAATAAGGGAGAACTTCGATGCAGCCTCATCCCCCTGCGCCCGATTGTGGTCCGGTCGTGGACGAACAACCTCAACTGATCACCCGCTTTTCGATTGTCCTGATGGCGTTTACGCTGATGGGCATGGGGATCGGATCGGCCCTTCCCCCGAAGTTCGGCGCGCTGACGTTGCATACGGGGTTTGTGGGCATCATCGCCTATGGGGCGTTTGAACTCGTTGCTGTCCGACGGCGGCGTGAAGTGATCGACGTCGTCCGTTCCCGCTCCGAAGACCGACTCAGCAAGCACGTTTATCAACTGGGTCGGGAGGTGAACGTGGCTGAGCCTGACGCGGAAACGCCGAATCGCTGAGCGGCATTGTCCCGTGAGACGCCAGGTAACGCGGTCGTCACGTAGGTGAGTTCCTGGGACATCCGGCGGCTGTTCTCACCGACGCGCCGGACAAACACATCGAGCAGGGCGCGAATCGTGTTCAATGTGTGTAAGTGCCAATGCCCCCTTGCAACAAGGACCGCTGCCGTGAGAGCAGCCGCGTTCTGACGGTCGCGACTCCAAGGTGCGGCTCCGAGGATCTGGCTCCGAGGATCTGGCTCCGAGGATCTGGCTCCGAGGATCTGGCTCCAGCGGTCCGTTGACCACGCCCGACATGCCGATCCGGTGGAGACGTTCTCAATGCACGTTCAGACAAGTATTGTCTTGACGTGTATGTTTCGGGGCACTAAAGTCGAAGCATGAGTGCCGCCCCTGCCGCTTTCCGGTCCACAAATTCAAAGCCGAAGTTCGATTCGCCGCAGCAGGAGGCGTTTCTCAATTTGTGGCGGACATACGACCGGCTCAAGGTGCTCGAAGACGAACTGTTCGGTCCCGTCGGGATCTCAGCGCAGCAATACAACACGCTGCGGCTCTTGCAGTCCGTCTATCCCGAGTCGCTCCCCACGCTCGCGATCGGAGCGAGACTCATCTCGCGGGCGCCAGACATGACGCGGTTGCTCGACAAGCTGGAACAGCGCGGTCTGCTGCAGCGCGAACGGCGGCCGGAGAACCGCCGCGTCGTCGAAGTCACAATCTCTCCGGCCGGACTCGACCTGCTGAAGGAACTGGACAAGCCCGTGCTGGAATGCCACCGAAAACAGTTGGGGCATCTCGATGCGAAGTCGTTGAAGGAACTGGCCCGACTACTTCAGGCGGCCCGCGCCCCTCACGAGGATGCGGAGAATCTCTCACTGGTGGACGCCCCCTGAGCGA
>JAHBXU010000464.1 GCA_019636315.1 Planctomycetaceae bacterium
CAGATTTACACCTGGGAACAGAAGCGGGCTCCCTTGCTGCAGGCGGTCGAGATCGAATCGGCCATCCTGAATGTGCTGCTGTTCCTGATCATCGCCGTCGCGGGCTTCGGTATTCTGGCGATCTTTTACATGATCGTGGTCGAGAAGACGCGGGACATCGGCATTCTCAAGGCTCTGGGCGCCAGTTCGCAAGGGGTCATGTCCATCTTCCTGACATACGGTTTGTCGCTGGGTGTGGTCGGGAGCGGCGTGGGCGTCGTGATGGGCCTGCTGTTCGTTTATTACATCAATGAGATTGAGGAGGCGCTGTCCTGGGTGACGGGCCGCAAGGTGTTCGATGAGACGATCTATTACTTCCATGACATCCCGACGCAGGTGAGCCCCTGGATGGTCGTATGGGTGGCGATCGGCGCGATGACGATCGCCGTGCTGGCAAGCGTGCTGCCGGCACGCCGCGCCTCCCGGCTGCATCCAGTGAAGGCACTCCGGTACGAGTGAGTGGCAAGCGGCAAAGTGGTTCGTGGCGAAGTGCTCTGACTCAGAGGTTCGCCAGGAATCGTAACACACCCGTGGATCGTGTTCTTTACGACTCTGTCACGTACCACTGACCACTGAATCACTGAGCCACTCGATCGACAGATGTGAAATCGACGCAAGGGACGCGACATGACTCGAAGGACCACCATTTCCATGGCCAACTATCGCCCGCGGTCTCATCTGTCGGCCGTCGCCCTGACGAAGTCTTACACGAAGGGGCCGAACCAGGTTCCCGTGCTGCGCGGCGTCGACATCGATGTGGCCCGGGGCGAGTTTGTCTCGATTGTCGGACAATCCGGCTGCGGGAAGAGCACGCTCATGCATGTCCTCGGCCTGCTGGACGCCCCTGACGTCGGCTGCGTGCGACTGGAAGGCAATCGTATCGACGATCTGCCGATCAGCACTCGCGACGAACTGCGGAACCGCGTCTTCGGGTTCGTATTTCAGTTCTATCACCTGTTGCCGGAGCTGACGCTGCTGGAAAACGTGCTGACGCCGCTGATGATCCGGTACTCGGCATGGGAGTATTTCAAACGCCGCCGCGAGTTCCGTGATGCCGCGGGCGAAATGATCGACCGCGTCGGGCTGTCTCATCGACTGAAGCATCGGCCTTCGGAACTTTCCGGAGGAGAGATGCAGCGGGCGGCCATCGCACGCGCGTTGGTGTGCCGTCCGGAGGTGTTGCTGGCCGACGAACCGACAGGCAATCTCGACGTCACCACGGGCGGGGAGATCATGGATCTGCTCAAAAGCTTGAACGCCCAAGAAGGGCTCACTATCATTATGGTTACTCACGATGGGGCCATCGCCGATCAGGCGCAGCGGCTCGTGAGACTCAGCGAAGGCCGCATCCAATCGCTGGAAGATGCCGCGTAACGCGGCAATGAACCATTGCATCGCGGAGCCCGGCTCAGATCGAAGCCGGGCTTTTTTATGACCGCATCCCGGAGCCGGACATGTCAGGCAAGGTCTACGTCAGCGGTAAGCTGCTCCCCAAAGAACAAGCGGTCGTCAGCGTTTATGATCACGGGTTGCTCTATGGCGACGGCGTGTTCGAGGGCATCCGCGTCTATGGAGGGCGGGTGTTCCTGCTCGACGAGCATGTCGAACGTCTCTATGAGAGTGCGAAGGCGATCCGCCTGGAGATTCCGCTGTCGCCGGCCGAAATGACAACCGCCGTGGAGGAGACCGTCGCGGCCAACGGGATCGCCGACGGATACGTCCGGCTCGTGATCACGCGGGGCGCGGGAACGCTCGGCCTGGATATTCGCCGCACCAGTCATCCGCAGGTGATTATCATCGCCGATACGATCACGCTTTATCCGCCCGAGCTTTACGAGAAGGGGCTCGAACTCGTGACGGCCAGCACGATTCGAAATCATCCCTCCGCGCTCAGTGCGCGGATCAAATCGCTCAACTACCTGAACAACATTATGGCGAAGATCGAAGCCACCGATCAGGACAAGGTGGAAGCCCTGATGCTGAATCACAAGGGCGAAGTCGCCGAGTGCACCGGCGACAACATCTTCATCGTGAAACAAGGCGTCCTCAAGACGCCCCCGCCGGACGCGGGGATTCTGGAGGGAATCACGCGCGGGGCGGTGATTCGGCTGGCACAGCAGGACGGGATCACGGTGCAACAGACAACCATGGTCCGCCACGATGTGTATGTGGCGGACGAATGTTTCCTCACCGGGACGGCTGCAGAAGTCATTCCGGCCGTGAAAGTCGACGGCCGCGTCATCGGCGACGGAAGCCCTGGCCCTGTCACGAGACGGCTGCTGGACCTGTTCCGCAGGCTCACACGTGGCGAGTGAGCAGTTCGGTTGGCGAATCATTGCGACTGTTATGACGTGGCGTGATTCGGAGAGGACCATCGCATCTCCGGCATGCCTTGGGCAGACGTCGCCGCAGGACTGGGAGGGATGTGCGGATCTGGATGGAACTGATCGACGCAGATTGTCGGCAACGGTGGACGATGAGATGACATTCGCTGTAGGCATCCGCATTGATCCGCCGCATCCGCGCACATCCGTGTTCCCTTCATGATCATTCAACTCACATCGAGTGACGGGAGTCCGCCATGTTCGCCACGCCCTATGCCCTCAGGCACTCGCTTGCCGGCGACGCCGAGAACCGAACCGTGAGGTGGTCATGCATGGTAGCGATGGCAGCCGCGCTCCTCGCGTCGATGGCACACGCGGATCGGCCTGTCGCTCAGGAGGGATTGGAAAAATTCAATGGACTGATCGGCGAATGGCGCGGCGTCGGACAACCGCAGCGAGGGTCGAACCGCGGCGCCTGGCAACAGAACTCAGAATGGGTCTGGAATTTCGACGACGGCGGCGTGGCCATCGACTATCGGGTGACCGACGGGCAACTCGTTCGCAGCGGGCGGCTCACCTTCGATCCGGAATCGGGTCTGTATCAGTTCGTCGTGCAGGACCCGCAGGGAGTGGAACGGACCTACCTCGGCCGTCTGGCGGATGACAAGCTGACCGTCGAGGCGGAGCCTGACGCCGAGGGGGTCATACATCGCGTCACGGTCACGCTGCTCAACGACAAGCGGACGCTCGTGCTGCATGAGAAGCGGGACGCGGTCCAGCCGCGGTTCTCCCGTGTGGCCGAGATCGGCTATACCCGCGCTGGTGTGCGACTGGCCAACCCGGGGAGCGGACAGCCGGAATGCATCGTCACGGGCGGTGCGGGGACGATCCAGGTCTCCTACGAGGGCAAGACCTACTATGTCTGCTGCAGCGGCTGCAAGCAGGCGTTCGATGACGACCCGGCCGGCATCATCCAGGAAGCGGCCGAACGGAAGAAACGCGAGGCAGCCGAGAAGAAGTGAATTGACCGGCAATTTCTGCCGAACTTTGGAACCGGAAATGTCAGCGAGGCCGCAAAACACGGGTGAACTGTCCGGAGGCCAAACGCTCATCTTGACACATGGCGGCGTCCGGAATAACGTTCGCCGCCTGCGTCGCGGCTTCACGAGGAAGCCCGGCGTCCCGTCCTCCGCCCGCCGTTCCCAGCGGGTTCTCACGATCTTCAGCGAACGGAGTCGCTGCGATGTCGCGGTCCATTCTGCCGATTTCCGGGCATACCCTCTCCCCCGCCCCTGCCCCCTCCCCCGCATCTGTTGCGGTGCCGATGATTGACCTCGTCGAACAGTACGAGGCCATTCGCGACGAGGTGAATGAGGCCGTCGAACGTGTCCTGTCGACGCAACAATTTGTGTTGGGCGAAGAAGTGTTCCTGTTCGAGTGTGAAACGGCTGCCGACTGCGACGCCCGCGACGCCATTGGCTGTGCCTCGGGGAGCGACGCGCTGCTGCTTTCCCTGATGGCGCTCGACGTTGGTCCCGGCGACGAGGTCATTACATCCCCTTATACGTTCTTTGCGACCGGCAGTTCGATCACCCGCTGCGGGGCCACGCCCGTGTTCGTCGATATCGATCCGGCGACCTACAATCTCGATCCGGAAGCGGTGTCGGCGGCTGTCACGCCGCGTACAAAGGCCATCATCCCGGTCCATCTGTTTGGCCTGTGCGCCGACATGCAGCCGCTGTGGCGCATCGCCGTGCGGCATCATCTGTCCATTGTGGAAGACGCCGCTCAGGCCATCGGCGCCCGGTATGCCGGGCGGAAGGCCGGCGTTCTGGGGACGCTCGGATGCTTCAGCTTCTTCCCCACAAAAAATCTCGGCGGCGCCGGCGACGGCGGTCTCATTACCTCTGACGACGCCGATCTTACGCGGCGGTTGCGGCGGCTGCGCGTGCACGGCGACGCGGGCCGCTATC
>JAHBXU010000465.1 GCA_019636315.1 Planctomycetaceae bacterium
TCGAGCCAATCCTGCACCATGACCACGTAGGCCTTGGTCAGCGGCAGGTTGCTCCAGCCAACGTCGTGCGGCAGCGCCTGCACAATCACGCGCCCGCGGCCGATGAAGTTCTCGATCACGAGAGGCTCGCCGTCTCCGGTCTCCAGGAGGACCGACAATTCCTGCCCGGCGGCCGGCGGCTCAAACCGATGGCGCGTTTTGATCCGAACCGTGTCGATGTCGAGCCGATTCGTATCGGCCAGTTGGGTCGTCGTCGGATGATCCGCGGCCGGCGGATGGATCACGCCTTCGTCGCGGCCTTCTCCCGTATAGGTGAGGACGTCGTCAAGCGGAAGCGGACTCAACCCGCCGCCGTCGTCATACCAGATGGCATTGAAGGCCTCGCGATCGGTGCGGCGTCCGAGCGCCGCCCACAAGCCCCCGCCCCGTTCCACAAACTCGCGCAGGCGACTCACGTTGTGAGAGACGGGCGACGAAAGGTCGGTGAGGATGATCGCGCGATACTCGCTGAGCGGCGTGGTCTCCAGTTGGTCAACAGAGATGACGTGAGGTGCGAACACCGAATGCCACGCCTCCTGAGGCTGAATCCCGTCATAACCGAGCGCGGCTGTCAGGAACGTCGAATCGGAGATCCGCTGCTGATACTCGGCCGGCGCTTCCACCACCAGGATGGGAATCCGGCTGACGACATCCACCACGACGGCATCGATGTTGTCGCGACCAATCTGATCCTCCGACGTCAAACGGCAACTGACCGCATAGATCCCTGGTTTCGCCGCACGCCATTTCCATTGAACGGTTGTCGCCATTAAGGCGTCGAGCGCGGGGATCTCGAGTGTTTCCAGAAGATCATCGCCGGCAAATGCCTGAAGCGTGGTCGCGGGACTCCGCGCTTCACCTGTGTTCCGAACGTCTGCACGAAAGGTCACTTCCTCGCGAACTCCCACCTGAGTGTGGGACGCTGCGAGTGAGGAGACTGCCAGATTCTCGACCGTTTCCTCGCCAAAGCCGCAAAATACGGTTTGAATGGTTGTGGGAAGCGGAGCGGCCTCGCGAACGTCCTGCAGACGCCTCCAGACGTTGAGTGCGTCGATGCGCCAGCCGTGCGCCTGCCCATCGGAAAGCACGACGATGTGCCGGGCCCGCGCAGACTCCGGCGGTTCGACCGTCAGCGCCGCCTGAATGCATGAGTACAGGTCGGCTGCTCCGTCGTTCGGTTGGAGTGCATGGATGCGACTCATCAGCAAGGCCTTCGACCGACCATCCGATCGCGTCGCCGCGGGCGTCAACCAACGTGGTCCGCCGACGGTGGTCATGACCTGTACGACATCATCTGCATTGAGGTCGTCCAGAAGCTGTTCCGCCTTGCGTTGCAGTTCGGTGAACGGCGTCTCCTGAGACAATTCGCGGGACATCGACATGGAGTCGTCGAGTACGAGAATGACCTCGCGCGTGGGATGTTCTCCGAACCAGCGACCGCTGAGCTGCGGACGCGAGATGGCCAGAACCAGTGCGAGAACAGCCGCCGCCCGCAACGCCATCAATAACAGCTCTTCCCAGCGCTCGCGGCGGCGCCCCTGTTTGGTGGCATCGGTGAGAAACTGCATGGCTCCCCAGGGGATGACCGTTCGCTGTCGCCGGCGATACAAATGCAGGACGACCGGCACGGCGGCCAGCGGCAACGCGAGCAGAAACACGCCACTCAGAAAGCTCATATCCGATCTCTGGTTGCCCGATTGATGCGGCGTGTCAATGTTCCGCCGTGATGGCCGCCTGTCGCTTTGGCGAAGCGTCCGATCCCCCCGCCCCTCCACCGCGATTCGCTGATCGGGCGTCCCTCACGGTGTTCACCCGGATCGCGCCGATTGCACGCGGCGACGCGCTGCCCGTCGCCGCAGGTAATACGCCAGGCTGTCGCCCAGGTCACGGTCGGTCGACAACGTGACAAGGTCGCAATCAATCTCCACCAGCGCCGCGTAGAGATCCCGCATGTACGCCTCAAACTGTTTGACATAGTGGCGGCGAATGGCGCCCGGGTAGATGTCCAGCCGGACTCCCTGGACCTCCAGATCTTCGAACACGGCGGGCGATCGGAAGTCGAAGGAAACTTCCTCGGGCGCCAAAACCTGGAAGACCAGCACGTCGTGTCCCCGCAGCCGCAATTGATGCAAGGCCTGCTTGAGCGACGCCACGTCACCGAAGCAATCGGAGAAGACCACCACCAGGCCGCGCCGTCGGATCCGAGCCGCCAGCTCCTGCAATGTGTGGGCCAACTGGGTCGGTCCGACGGCCGTGCAGCTTTGGAGGCGATCGACAATGGAGAGGAAATGATTAGCCTGTGGGCGCGGGGGAATGGCGATTCTGCGTCCGTCGACGTCGAGCATCAGACCGATCGAATCCCGCTGTTTCAGCAGCAGCCTCGCCAGGCAGGCCGCCCCCATCCGTGCATAGTCGAACTTGCTCATGGTCGTGTGCCCGAACGCCATGGAACCGCTGGTATCGACGACCAGCCACGCCTGGAGATTCGTCTCGTCTTCAAATTGCTTGACATAATGCCGGTCTCGCCGGGCGAACAGGCGCCAGTCAATCAAACGCAGATCGTCGCCGGCGGCATAAAGGCGATGCTCGTCGAATTCGCAGCAGCCCCCTTTGTGCGTGGAGCGATGCATGCCGGACATGACGCCGTCGACGACCGTGCGGGCCACCAGCTCCAATCCCCCGATCCGCGCGAGCGTCTGCGGGTCGAGCAAGTCGAGAGAACGGGACGATTTCCGGGTTGCAGCCATCAGGAGTGACTCGCCATCACACGTTCCAGAACGATCGACTGAGCCGCCGCATCGCAGCAGTGCGGCTCGCGTTAATTGCCGCTTCACGCGGCCGACACCCGCAACCCCTTCACCACCTGAGTGATGATGTTGTCCGTATCGATGCCGGCTGCTTCCGCATTGAATGTCGGAATGATGCGGTGCCTCAAGATGGGCAGCGCAACATGCCGGACGTCGTCCGTGGTGGCGTGCACTCGCTTGTTGAGCAGGGCCCGCGCCTTGGCGGCCATCAGCAGCGCAATGCTGGCTCGCGGCCCGGCGCCCCACTGCACCATGTTCTTCAGATCGCCGGGCAACCGGCCTTCTTCCGGCCGCGTGTTGCGGGCCAGATCGATGGCCGCATCATAGACGTGATCTGAAACAATGACTTCGCGAACGAGCGCCTGCATGCGGAGCACCAGTTCGGCATTGAACACCTGTTCCGTCACCGGCTGATAATTGGTCGTCTGCCGTCGGCAGATTTCTCGTTCTCCGTCACGGCTGGGATATGACACTTTGATCTTGAACAGGAAACGATCCAGCTGCGCCTCCGGCAGCGGATAGGTCCCTTCGACTTCCACCGGGTTCTGTGTGGCGAGCACGAAGAAGGGATTCGGCAGCTTGAACGTCTGTCCGCTGACGGAAAGCTGCCGTTCCTCCATCGCTTCGAGCAGCGCACTTTGCGTCTTCGGCGGTGTGCGATTGATTTCGTCAGCGAGCACCAGATTCGCGAACACCGGCCCTTTGACGAAGCGAAATTCCCGCTTGCCGGTTGATCGGTCCTCCTCCAGAACCTCGCCGCCGGTGATGTCGGCCGGCATCAGGTCGGGAGTGAACTGGATGCGATGGAACGACAGATCCATCAGCGACGCCATCTTGGAGATGAGCAGCGTCTTCGCCAGGCCAGGCATCCCCTGGAGGATGCAATGTCCGCGGCAGAGCACGGCAATCATCAGTTGCTCGGTCACGTCGTCCATGCCGACAATGACTTTCGAGAGTTGTCGCTTCAGTTCGTCGTACCGCTCGTGAATCTCGCCCACGGCCTTGTTGATGTCGGCGTCGGCGGACAGGCTGCTTGCACCGCGATTCATGTTGTTTATCCAGTGATCTGTCGTTCAGAAAATGTTCTTTGAAAGTCGATGGGGCGCCGGCCACAGCGGCGGGGAATTCTCAATACGGAACGAACAAGAACGTGAACCTCTTAGTGGGAATCCGCTGAATCTGAATCCACCGTCACCCGAAGCGACTGCGAGGGAATCGTAATGCTGCGGGATTCCGATGCGCGCGGGCGCTTCGGATTGCGATGAACGCTACAGCTCCCCGCCTTTGTCGGAAACGATTTCGTCATCTGTTGCTCTCAGGATACGGCTCCGTTGTTTGCTCACCGGTTCTCCCTTTCAGCATCCTCCGCCGCCTCCCGAGCGCTGATGCGGCCGTTGCGATCCCGATCGAGTCTTTCGAACTGCTCCCGCGTCCCCAGAAATTCGGCCGGCGTCAATTCGTTATCACGGTTCTCATCCATGCCGGC
>JAHBXU010000466.1 GCA_019636315.1 Planctomycetaceae bacterium
TACACGTCCAGGTCCGGCTCCCAGACGTCTTCGCGTCCACCGCCGAAACCGAACGTCTGAAAGCCCATCGTTTCGAGTGCCACATTGCCGGCGAGGATCATCAGGTCGGCCCACGAGATCTTGCGGCCGTATTTCTGCTTGATGGGCCACAACAGTCGGCGCGCCTTATCGAGGCTCACGTTATCTGGCCAACTGTTGAGCGGTGCGAATCGCTGCTGCCCGCGGCCGGCGCCGCCGCGGCCGTCTCCCGTGCGGTACGTGCCCGCGCTGTGCCAGGCCATGCGGATAAACAAGGGGCCGTAGTGACCAAAGTCCGCCGGCCACCAGTCCTGCGAGTCGGTCATCACAGCCGCGAGGTCTTTCTTCACCGCCGTGAAGTCGAGACTTTGAAACTCTTCCGCATAGTTGAAGTTGCCCCCCATGGGATCGGACTTCGAGGAATGCTGTCGCAGTAAATCAAGCCTCAGCTGCTTGGGCCACCAGTCCTGATTCGTTGTTCCGCCGCCGGCCGTGTGTTTGAACGGACATCGCGAGTCGCTTTCGGACATCTGGACTTCTCCGGTTGATGGTTAAGGGGTGGGTGGGTGTCGCTTCACGTCATCGCATTCGGAGGAATTACCCGTCGACAGTCGCCGGTGCTGCTGCCTGGCACTGCGGACAGGTGCCCCAATAGATCACTTCCGCTTCGTCGATCTTGTAGCCCGAATCGTCGGCTGCCGTTAAGCACGGAGTCTCGCCCACAGCGCAGTCCACGTCGGCCGTTCGTCCGCAATTGCGGCAGATCACATGATGATGGTTGTCGCCGACGCGGTTCTCGTACAGAGCCGGCGAACCGGCGGGTTGAATGCGGCGGATGAGTCCTTTCTCGGCCAGCATCCCCAACGCGTCGTAAACCGCCTGCCTCGAGATGGCGCCGATCTCCGCACGAACGTCCTCCGCCACGTTTTCCGCAGTGGAATGCGGCCGCTCCGACACGGCGCGCAGCACGGCGAGACGTTGGGCTGTGACCTGCAGGCCATGTTCGCGCAACAGCTTGGCCGGTTCATGAAGCATGCGCGAAGAATACACCAAATTATGGATTGAGTCAACAATCAGACGGCTTCAAGATTTCTGCCCGTGTGGAACCTTATTCATTGCTCGCCGGTCGCGCTTTGGCTGGAGTGTGTGCCGCAATTCCCGTTTTTTGGGCGGAACGAACGAGCGATTAAGACTGCCCGGCGATAGCACAGCACGCGATTCATGGCGGTTCTCCGGGGGAAAAATAATTGGCCCCGACAACTACCACGCACGCAATTGACCGCAATGCACAAGCCGGTGTAAATCATTTAAATATATTGGCTTGCGCGTATAATTCTTCGGCTGGTGTGGATGACCACGTGACATGGTCTTCGGGGTAAGAGTTCCGGAAGAATCTGCTGGTTAGCCTTCCGGTGGATCGCAAGATTCAGGGCCGTCACGATGGACAGCCCTTGACTGGCGAGCCATCATTTAGTTGGCGTTGACCCATTTGGGGATCCAGTGGTATTGAAACGCCCCGTGTTTATGCGATGGTGTTGCCACGTGGGCACACACAAGTGGGGGAGGTTGCAAAAATGTCTGTTGCCAGAATTCCCTTGCGCGTTGTCTTTTACTACGAAGAAGACGCTTGGGTTGCCCGGTGTCTTGAGTTCGACCTGATTGGGATTGGCGAATCTCAAGAAGAAGCGCTCCGAATGCTCGCAGAAGCGATTGAGCTTCAAGCTCAGGCGACATTCCGCTCCGGGAATGTCGACAACCTCTATTCTCCAGCCGAAGGCAAATATCTCGCCATGTGGGCGCGGGGGCGGCACCTCGCGGTCGGCGAATTGCAAATTCAATCGAACGAGCCGGCCATTGAGGGAATCGACGCTCGCGAGTTTTGCGATGGCGGGTTGCAATCAGCCTGAGGCGTTTTGTCGATGGCAGACCGCCCCTTAAAACTCCACGAACTTCGGAAGTTGCTGAAGAAATTTGATGCGTGGGATGACGCCAGCCGTGGGAGAGGCTCCCACACGATGTTCTTTCGCGTTGTGGAAGGACGCGAGTTTTCTTACCCGATCCCGACGAATAAGCCGGATGTCGCCAGAGAGTATGTGAAGGGGATTCGGCAGAAGTTTCGGCTGACCACGGACGATGGCGTCACCGACCGGGACTTTTACGGCTGAGCAGTGTTGGCGCAGGCTCAAGATCGCGATTCAGTAGCTGGGATGCCCCCTGATCCCCCGCGAAAAGAGAATGCGGCCGGGGCAACGATCCTGAAGGAGAACCCCGGCCGCGCTGATTGGTCACACGCCGATCAGTTGTTCGAATTCTGCCCGCTGGTCCGAGGTCATCGCCGCGTAACGGGCCGCCACGTCCGCCGTCATATCACTCGCCGCCGTTCGCTTCCCGATGCCAGCCGAGTCAGAACGGCTCCTCTCGCCGGACTCCGAGATCACCTGAAATCCATGGGGCGATGAACTCGGTGCCTCTGGGGGGAACGTCAGGGAATCCGTTGCAAAAGAGAGTGGACGCGTTGCGGCGGCAGTCTACCATAGACCACTGCGGCGTCGCTGATCGCCGATTGTCAATATCCGCAGCCGATCTCCCCCGAGTCGATGATGCTCAGTGAATTCGGTCCCCGGCGCTGGATGTATGGCGTCCTGTGGCTCGCCGGGATCTACAACCTGGTGTGGGGCTTGTCGGTCGTTGCATTTCCTCAAGCCACTCTTGCGTGGATCGGGTTGTCGGCCGCGGGGCCGCCAGCGATCTGGCAGTGCCTCGGGATGGTGATCGGTGTTTACGGGATCGGTTATCTCATTGCGGCGTCTGACCCATTCCGACATTGGCCGATCGTGCTGGTCGGCCTGTTGGGGAAGATCCTGGGTCCCCTCGGGTTCGCGGCGAACCTGCTCTCGGGCGCGCTGCCGGCATCCATGGGCCGCATGATTCTGTTGAACGACGTGATCTGGTGGATTCCTTTCGGCGGCATCTTGTGGGGGGCACTGCGATTCCATCAGGGACAGAAGTCCATCCATGCTGCGGCCGGATCAGAGGACGATCCTGTCCGGGAACTGACTGGTACGACCGGGCAGAGCCTGTATGAGCTTTCGACTGAACGCCCGTTGCTTGTCGTCTTTCTGCGGCATACCGGATGCACCTTCTGCCGCGAGGCGCTGGCCGACCTGCAGCGGGAACGAGCGTCCATCGAAGAGACCGGGACGGGCATCGCGCTGGTGCATCTGGGTGACGAGAACTTTGCAGCCACGTTCTTTGCCTCGTACGGACTCGACGATGTGCCGCGATACTCTGATCCGACCTGTCGGCTGTATCGGCAATTTGGACTGGAGTTGGGCCGCTTCCGGCAATTATTTGGTCTCAGCGTGCTGCAACGTGGATTGAAGGCCGCCTTCATTGAGCGCCACGGGTTGGGGGTGGTCCGCGGCAACCCGTTCCAGATGCCGGGCGCCTTCGTGCTTCGACGTGGAAAAATCGTGGGCGGCTATCGACACGAGGCCGCGTCTGATCGACCGAGCTATTCAGAGCTGGTGCGGAATGAACTGCAAACCGCAGAGCCTCTGTCCGTCGGTTGCCCCGTGCGTTGAGATCAGTCACGCTGAACCAGGAACATGGCCCGCAGACACTGGCTGGATCAGAGTCTTCGAGGCTCCGCACGGGCGGTGGCATGATGGAGCGACTTACTGCGCTCGTTCGAACATGTTGTACGTTCGAATTGGCGCCGGCCTTGTCGGCCGAGCCGAGATGCTCGTGGGGCAATCCCTATCGCTGAGACCGAACGGTGATGAAACCGGCAACGGAAAACTCGATGCATGGCGCAACTGCTGCCGCGGAACACCAGAGGGAGCCGCTGCCGAAACAGCCAGTGGCGGACTGGGACATTGAAGTTTACTTCGATGGTGAGTGTCCGCTTTGCCGAAGGGAGATCGAGATGCTCCGCCGGCGCGATCGGCACCAGCGGATTCGATTCACGGACATCGCTGCTCCGGATTTCGACGCCGCAGCAACCGGTAAGACACTCCACCAGCTGATGGCCGAGATTCACGGGCGGCTTCCCGACGGCACAATCATCTCCGGTGTGGAGGTGTTTCGGCGCCTGTACACAGCGATCGGATGCCGGACGTTGGCGGCCGCCATGCGGTTGCCCGGAATCTCCAGACTGCTCGATTGGGGTTACCAGGTATTCGCTCGCAGTCGGTTGAAACTCACCGGCCGGCAATGCGCGGGCGACACCTGCAGGAGAAGATGATCATGGTCACTGGCTGTATTCGCTCAGGCCTCGCTGGATCGCGGTGAGTACCTGTTG
>JAHBXU010000467.1 GCA_019636315.1 Planctomycetaceae bacterium
GCCCCCGAAAGACGTCGATCAATGTTTGCGTGTAGGTCCAGTTCCCGGTTGAAATTCCATCGGGAAAAACCGATGTGACGCATGCCGCCGGGATATTTTGATTGGCTAGACGTTCGACGACCGTTTCCAGACATCCGGAATGGCAGCAATCGGCCAGGAGCAGGACCCGTCCTCCCTGAAAATGAGCCGCCAGCGTCTCGCCGATTTCCGCCAGGCTCAGTCCGGTCGTATCGGGTTCACTCGCGGTCTGATCGTAGTTGGAGAAGTAGGCCCCGCGGCTGGTTTGTGCCCCGTGGCCGGCGTAGTAGAAGACGAAGGTGGAGTCTGGAGCAGCCGCACCGGCTTGTTCTCGCAATGCCGTAAGAATCGCCTCCCGAGTTGCAGCAGCGTCGAGGAGCAGTCGCAGGTTGTTTTGTGGAACACCGCGTCGGACGAGCGTCTGATACAGCACGCGGTCCTGGCGATCCGCCTTGCTGAAGGTCGTGGTTGCAGGATCCGCCCACTCAAGAATGCCGACCATGACGCCGTACGTATTGGCCGGATCCAACCCGCCCGACTCCGCGGCCCGCAGTACGGCCGTCGAGGTGGCGAGGAACAAACAGAGCGTAAGCAGCATTCGGTGCATGATGCGTCCGCGCAATCGGCCAGGGAAGCAGACCGATGCCGTCCTCTCGATTTATGGCTGTCCCAGTTCGGCGTTAATGCGATCGTGGTACGCCTGATTCGTGGCCAACGACTTCAATTCGCTCGCCGACACCCATTCATTCCACGTGTGGTTGTACCCGCTGTAGTGCACAAAATATTGGTCATTCTCCCGCTGCAGGACTTTCGCCGGCCAGTAACCGTCGTGCCATTTCACGAGAACATCATATGGCTCAAATCCGCGGTCGATGCGCGTAATGCGATCGGCGCTGACGGATTCATCCCAGGAGTCGTCATGTCCGTAATAGTGGATGCGATACAGATCGCCGTCCATGTGCAAGAGCCGCGCGGGCCACCACTGCTCCTCCCATTTGACAAACAGGTCTTCGTGAACCGGCGGTGATGTTTCCTTGCGAACGTCGTGCTGTCGAACCCATCCGAGCGGCTCGGCATTCGAGGGGAGACGCACCGATAACCATTCCCGTTCCTGTCCCAGCACGAGGAAGCGGTCGCCGCGCCGCGAGCGAGCGACAACCTCCGTGTCCTTCTGAATGGACGCTTCCGCCGCAGTGACCACGACGATGTCACCGACGGCAAGATCGGGCAGTTGCGGTGGTGTGGGCAGGACCGGCAGACTCACGATCGGGAGTGTGCCGCGCGTTGAACCGACGAAGTGCGGGATCTGTCCCGCGCGATCATATTTGGTGAAGACGAAGTGCTTGACCTGTTTCTGCGTGTATTGTGTGATCTCCATCAGGTCGACGGACCGGTCATTGTCCAGGTCGGCCGCTCCCTGCAACCCTTCAATGACGTAGTGAAAGAAAACGCCGTGCTTGAGGGCCTGGTCTTCAAAGGCGAATTCGCCGGGCGAGCAACTGAACAGGGCCGCCACTCCTCCCGGCGGCTGGACGTCCTGCAATCGATAAACGGAGTTCAGCTCCGCACCGCCGCTCCGGGTGAACGACGTCGTCGGCTTGGCGCGGCACGCGTCGCACAACAGCAGCTTGAAGCGCGCGGGACACGCCTCCAGCAGGTCGTACACGCTCTTGAGTGAGATGAGCGTTTCGCGGTCGTTGACGTTGGAGTCGGCCGGACAGAAGAAGCTTTCGTCATCGCGGTACTGCACGCCGTGACCGGCGAAGGCGATGATCAGACTGTCGTCGGCATCCAGCAGCTTCAGACGGCCGGCGAGTTCCTGCTGCACGTTCTCACGGGACGGATAGTAACGGAGATCACTCTCCCTGAGCGCGTGCTGTTGTGTCAGCAGCGTGATGTTTTCAGCCTTCCAGCCGCACGACGTCAGCACCTCGGCAAGCCGGTCGACGTCCCGTTCCGGATAGGAAAGATTGCGCAGCCCGCTGGTGCTGGTGTACTTCTGCACGCCGACCAGAATGGCGTACTGCTCGGATGCCTGAACCAACGCAACCTGGTTGAGGCAGCCCAATGCGGCCAGCATCACCATCCATCGGATTCCTCGCCAGCACATGTTCCGGTTCGTCGGATGTCCGCTGCTGCGCAAATCGCGACCCCGCGGGTCGCTTGGCCGCTCCAGCTGGTCGACTGTGTTCCCCATTCTGCAGCTCCTCGCCACATGCACTTGTGACTTCAGCGCACAGCAACGCGCCCAGCGGCACGCTCCGTATCAGGTAACGCCGCGAATCGCCGTTTCTTCCCAGATCCGGCGATGAATTGTGATCGATTCGCCATGCTTGTCGCTGCGCGACGTCTCTGTCGCAGAGCGCCAGCCGTCCCCTCGGCGTTAATCCCCTACCAACGCTTCGGGTTACGGTTTCTGGCGACGTCGCACGGCCGTTCAGAGAAACGCATAGATCAACAGTTGCAGAACGAGGGCGATGGTGGCTCCGATCTTCAGGTTCGCGCCGCCGTGGCCGGCAGCGTCCGGATCGGTCGTCACCGCGCGTGGCAGCGTCCAGACCCAGATCAGCAGGCCCGCAAATAACGCCAGAAACAATCCCCGGACGACCGGCATCGGAACCGCTAACAGCGCGTCACGCAACGCTTCGCCGAGGGCATGCAGGGGCGTCGACTTCATGATCCCACCCCTTCACTCGCAGCTGCGCGGCGTCCCAAGACGTACTGCATTTTCTCGGGTGGCTCGGCCCGCGTCAGCCAACTGACGACGATGACGATCGACAGGGTGAACAGAAAGGCCCAGATGGAAAAGTACAAAAACGGCTCGCTGACCTGAAAGAGCGGCTGCCAACCCAGACGAGCCGCCACACCCGGCTGACCGAGCGTAAACAGGGAGATCGAACACGCAATCCCGCACAGGAAACCCAACAGGGCGGCGGTTCCCGTCGCACGTCGCCAGAGCACGCCACACAACAGAATCGCGAGAGCCGGTCCCTGAAAGAAAGCCATCAGCGTCTGAAAGATGGCGTAGATGCCGGATTGCTCATTCATCCTCGCCAGAAACATCGCGAAGACAACGGCCCAGCCGAGCAGCAGGGCGGTCGTCACGCGACCGATTGTCAGCAATTGGCGGTCGGTGGCCTGTGGCCGGACGAATCGCTGGTACAAATCGACCGTCAGAATCGTCGCCGCCGAGTTGAGATAAGAGTCCACGCTTGACATCAACGCGGCAATAAACGCGGCGACAAACAAGCCTTTGAGGCCCGCCGGCAACAGCGTGGAAACGAGCAGCGGATACGCCAGGTCGCCGTCCGCCAGATCGGGGAACTTGGCCGCGGCCACCAGTCCCGGCACGGCGATGATCAGCGGAATCAGGTTCTTGAGCACGGCCCCCCAGACATAGGACGCCTTGGCGGCAAATTCGCTCTCCGCCCCGAGCGAACGCTGGATAATCGCCTGATTGCCAATCCAGTAGGCGGGCGAAAGGACCAGCGCAAGTCCGAACAGAATCCCGGGCCAGGGAAACGGCGTCGGGCTGTCCGCGGGCAAGATCAGTTGCCGCTGCTCGGGAGACGTCAGTTCCTGTAACCCTGCAAGTCCTCCCAGATCCCAGACTCCAAGAACGGTGACGAGCAGGCAGCCGCCAATCATCACCGTGCATTGAATGGCATCCGTATAGACGACGGCCGCCAGTCCCCCGGTCAATGTATACATCCCCACCAGCACGGCTGTGATGCCAATGCAGAACGTCGTATTCCAGCCCACGAGCGTCGCCATCATTTTGCCCGACGCCAGCAGCATGATCCCCAGGTTGCACGCCATGAAGATGAGCCAGCAGAGGGCGAGCGCGGACCGCACGCCGGCGTTATACCTTCGCTCCATGTACTCCGGGACGGTGTAGACGCCGGTCCGGTAGAAGAACGGAATGAAGACGAAGGCGGCGACGATCATCGCCGGCACGCACCCGATCCATTCAAAGTTGGCGACGGCCATCCCGTGTGTATAGGCCGCGCCGCCGACGCCGATGATGTCGGTCCCGCCGATGTCGGTCGCCACCAGCGACATACCGACCGCCCACCAGGGCAAGCTGCGGCCGGCAAGAAAGAAGTCCGTCCCTGTTTTGATCCGCCGTCCAATAATCACGCCGAGAGCCACCGTCCCGACGAGGTACGCGAGAATCAGCAGGTAATCGGCCTGAGTGAGACTGCCGGACATAGTTTTCTGGCCAACGACGAGACTTCGTTCTCAAGCTCCCGCCTGGGAACGCACTTTTGCGACG
>JAHBXU010000468.1 GCA_019636315.1 Planctomycetaceae bacterium
CCATCTGTTACACGGGCGACATCCTGAATCCCCGGCGAACGAAGTACAACCTGAAGTACTACATCGACCTCGCCAGGCAACTCGAAGAACGAGGCGCCCAGATACTGGCCATCAAGGACATGGCCGGACTATGTAAGCCGGATGCCGCGGAACAACTGGTCAGGGCGCTTAAGCAGGAGATCGGCATCCCGATCCATTTCCACACGCACGACACGGCGGGCATTCAGGCGGCTTCGGTGCTGCTTGCCTCCCATGCGGGCGTCGACATTGTGGACGCTGCCATGGCACCGATGTCCGGAGGGACATCCCAAGTCAACCTGAACACGCTCTGCGAGTCGCTGGCGCATCAATCACGCGCCACCGGACTCGATCCGCAGTCGCTGGACGACATGGCCGACTATTGGCGAGCCGTGAGGGAGTTCTACCTGCCGTTCGAGAGCGTTGTCCTGCCGGGAACGGCCGATCTCTACAACCACGAGATGCCGGGCGGCCAGTACACCAACCTGTACGAACAGGCCCGTGCGCTCGGCATGGCCGACCGCTGGAGCGACGTCTGCTGTGCCTATGCGCAGGTCAACCAGTTGCTGGGCGACATCGTCAAGGTGACTCCGACATCCAAGGCGGTGGGTGACATGGCGTTATTCATGGTCGCCAATCGTTTGACGTCGGACGACGTGTTGCACGGCGAACGCGAACTCAACTTCCCGGAGTCGGTCGTGGATCTCGTCAGCGGTGCGATGGGCCAGCCGATCGGCGGATTTCCGGAAGCCGTACGAAAGCGGATTCTCAAGGATCGCCCGGCGTTTGAAGGTCGTCCCGGCGCGACGTTGCCCCCTGTCGATTTCGAACTGGCGGCTGGCGAGCTGGGGACGCTGCTGGGAAGACGCCCGAGTCATCGGGAAGTCCTCAGCTCGCTGCTGTATCCCCAGGTGTTTCGCGACTTCGCGACCCATCGTCGCAACTACGGAGACACCAGCGTCATCCCCACACCGACGTTCTTCTTCGGAATGCAGACGGGCGAAGAGTTCGGCGCGGAGATTGAACCCGGCAAAACGCTGTTCATCAAATACTTCGCGACCGGGAGCCCGCATCCCGACGGAACCCGCACGGTATTTTTCGAACTGAATGGGCAGCCGCGCGACGTGACTGTCGAGGACCACGCGATCGAAGCCACCGTCGCGCGGAACGTGCAGGCCGATCCGACCAACCCGGCCCATGTCGCGGCCACCATGCCGGGCGTTGTGGTCAACGTCGCCGTTGCGCCGGGGGACAAAGTCGCTGCGGGGCAAAAGCTGCTCATCGTGGAGGCCATGAAAATGCAGACGACCTTCACCGCCGATCGAGCGGGTACAGTCGGTCAGCTTCTGGTGAGTTCCGGAACACAAATCGCCACCGGAGACCTGTTGTTGACCATTGAATGACGCCGCGGCCAGCGTCTCACGGTGAGTGGAACAGAACTCGTCCGTGGAGCGACTGCGGTCCCGCGCTCGCATCGGGCGAGGGACCGCGATCAGTTGTCGACGCTGCAACGCCGCGTGAGCCGTGGAGTCAAGGACGGGCTTCCCGCAATTCGGCCCATGCGACAGAATAGGCAGTTCAAACACGGGCCCGGGAGAATCCACCA
Source organism: Planctomycetaceae bacterium (assembly GCA_019636315.1). Classification (GTDB taxonomy): domain Bacteria; phylum Planctomycetota; class Planctomycetia; order Planctomycetales; family Planctomycetaceae; genus JAHBXU01. The sequence continues at coordinate 1,625 of JAHBXU010000468.1, forward strand.
TTGAAGGCAACCGACGACACGTTGCTCCTCGTCACCGGAGCAACCGGCCTGGTGGGGAGTCACGTCGTCGATCGAGCGCGACAGGAGGGAATCCGCGTTCGCGCCTTCGTCCGTCGGACCAGCAACGTCAAACTGCTCCAGAAGTGGGACGTCGAATGGGTGTTGGGCAGCATGACGGAGCCGTACGCGCTCAAGGCCGCCCTGCACGGCGTCACGCACGTCGTGCATTCCGCGGCGATGGTCGGCGACTGGGGACACATCAAGCACTATCGCCAGGTGAACGTTGAAGGACTCGAAGGATTCCTCGAAGCGGCCCGCGAGTGTCCGACGCTTCAACGGTTTGTTCATATCAGCTCACTCGGCGTCTACCCGGCCGGACATCACCACGGCACCGACGAGTCGGCGCCGGTCAGTTCGCGTGGCATCGACGCCTACACGCTCAGCAAAGTGGAAGCGGAAGAAGTCCTGCGCGACTTTGTGCGACGCGAGAAGGTGCCGGCGCTCGCTCTGAGGCCGGGCTTTATCTACGGCCCCCGCGACCGGACCGTCCTCCCGCGGATCATCGAGCTCCTGGGGCAAGGAAAGGCCGTCTATCTCGGCGACGGACAGACGGTGTTGAACAACACGTACGTCGGCAATCTTGTCGATGCCGTGTTTCTGGCGCTCGACCGGCAGGATCTCGTCGGCGAGTTCTTCAATATCCGCGACGAACGGCTGGTCACCAAACAGGAGTTTTTTGAGACGGTCTCCGAATTGGGCGGCCTGCCCAAGCCGTCGCGGCACATCCCTCTGGGAGTCGCAGAACCATTGGCCAGCACGTGGGAGTGGCTCTGGCGGACCATCGGCAGGGATGCGGCTCCGCCGCTTTCTCAGGCGACCGTCAAGTTCTTGGGATACAATCTGGACTTCTCGATCGAGAAGGCGAAGAAACAACTGCGGTATCGGCCGCGCATCGACTTTCGTGACGGAATGAAAACGACTATGGACTGGTATCGCAGTAAAGCGAAAGTCGTGTCATGAGCGAGTCGCCTTCCTCCGCATCTCCGAGGGGCCGGTCGGGACCGCCGGTTTCGCAGAATGCTTCTCCCGCCGGGACATCCGCCGACACACCGACCTGGGGCGAATTCTGCCAATGGCTCGCCCAGCGGGTGTTCATCTTGTCCGCCCTCTATGTTCTGTCGATCGGTCCGATGTACTGGCACTGGTATCAGTCGCAATTCGTGGGGGGATCGTCGATCCTGGCCGCATTCTATCTGCTGCTTTTCGAACTGGCCCAATGGGTGCCGCCGTTTGGTGCGTGGCTGGATTGGTACCTCCGTTGGTGGCTTACCTGATCTCACGGCACGCCGCAGAGGGAATGTCCTCGCCGGCGCGACGGGCTGCAGCGAAGACGCTGTCCGCCTCCGCGATTGAACAGCGTGCGGCCCGTCACCGATGCCGGTTCCACGACAGCGCGAGCGGCGCCGTCGCCAGCGGCGCGGCGACGAACGACATCCATCCTGCCAGCAAAAGCAGGCCCTTGAGGTCCCGTGACCCGAGATTTATCCGATAGATGAAGAAGATGAAGGCGGTTGTCACCAGCCAGGTGATCGTCGCTGCCACGATTGTTCTCGCGGTGATCAGCCGCTGCCGCGTCGCATAGACGTGCGCCGCAATCGTGGCCACGATCATCGCCACGAACAGGATCCCGGCGAGACCGTATTGCACGGCGTGCAAGACGTCAGACTGCAATCTCAGCCCTTCGAGCAACGGTCCTGCGGTAAATGCGCCGAACAACAGCAGCCACGGAAGCGCCATCACCCACGCGCGACCGGTCATCGCCACTGATGCGATCAATCCCAGCGCGCTCCAGCCAATCAGCACTGCAAACGGCAGGGCCGTCGGCAGATAGGCCGCACTTGGCTGCGGGATGACATCTCGGGGAGATTGAATCAACGACCAACCGTAGACGAGCGATGCTTCTGCACCGACAACCAACAATGCCGCGGCGGCGCTCGCCAACGCGGCACGCAGCACCGACGATGCCAGCGCACCATCCGACAACGGGCGCGTGGCGCGATATTCCCGAATCACCAGAGATTTCCCTCCGACCTGAACCAAGCCGACGATCAGGCCCCCACCCGCCAAACAGAGCCCCACGATTGTCGGCAGGGCATCGAAGAATCCGCTGAGCCAAGCACGAGAATCGCGGAACCCATGAATCAGGCTTACTCCGCCGATGAACCCCGCAATCACCGGCAGGATGAGCCCCTTCTCCCAGAACTCGTGCCAGAACTGTGCCGACACGCCCGAACCATACGGACGGGAAGCAACGGGCGATCGCCAGAGGCGACTGAGCGCGGCAGCACCGCGATGCCACAGCACGTCGAAATCCGGCCAGCTCCGCATTTCCCCGCAGCGGGCCTTTTCAATGCCGCGCAGGGCCACCCACGCGCCCAACACCGCGAGCACCCAGATTCCGGCCAGCTCGCCCCCCGTGGGGGTCAGCCAGGGTGGGGCCGGATCTGCCGAAGTGCGATCAAACGGCCAGTACGAGCGCGTGATGGCGACGACGGTGGTTGCGAACAGCACCGGCAGCGCAACGAACGGTCGCCACCAGCGGAAGTCGGCCAGCACGGCTGCCAGTCCGGCCGCTGCGACGACCGCAGGAATCATGAACAACAGTGGT
>JAHBXU010000469.1 GCA_019636315.1 Planctomycetaceae bacterium
GAGGTCCTCGGTTTGTCCGCTGGCGTTGTACAGGAGGATGCCGCGACCCGACTTGCGGCCGAGTCGATTGGCTTTGTACAGGGCGATCAGAAGTTCCGCAGGAATGAAGCGGTCCGGATAAGCGCGAAGCAGCGTCCCTCCAACAGCCAAGGCGACATCAAGACCGAACTCGTCAAGCTGCTGCAGTGGTCCCCAAGGCATGCCAAAGTCGGCCGCGACCTGGTCCAAAAGTTGCGGCGATGCGCCTTCCAACAACAGTTCGAGCGACTCCGCCAGATAGGGGGACAGCACGCGGTTGAGGAGAAAACCAGGGCCGTCGCGGACGAGGAGCGGTCGCTTGCCAATCGTCGCAGCAAAATGGTGGACGCTCGTGATCGTCTCGGCACTTGTCAATGGGGTCGGGATGACTTCCACAAGGAGTCGTTGATCGACGGGGTGGCAAAAATGCAGTCCGCAGAACCGATGCGGATTGGTCCAATGGGCTCCCAGTTCGGAAATGGGAATGCTGGAGGCGTTGGTAGCGACGACGGCGTTCGGAGAGAGATGAGGTTCCAGCCGGGAATAGACATCCGACTTGATCGCAACATTTTCCGGAACGGCCTCGATCACGATGTCGGCGGTGGCCATGTCCGCTTCGGTGGTCGCGACACTCACGCGCGATGCGTCCGCGGCTGTTCGCCAGGGAGCGTTTGCTGAGTCGGTCAAGGCAAGAAGGTCGGCAGCCGCCCGTTCGGCTGCGGTACGGTTCGCATCGAGGAGGCACACTCTGGCGCCGGCCCGGAGCACGGCGGCTGCGATGCCGCGCCCCATCACTCCGGTTCCGATGATGCCGACGCGACGGATCGGCGGCGAACCCGGGGGCGGCGTTTTCTCAGCGGGATCGGACGCGGTGGGCATGTCCTGGACTGCGTCCTGAGGGGCGGTGGATCTGTTCGGCCCTCATCATCCGACGTAGGACTGCGTTGGCGTCCGCGTCGAACTCAATGCTTGCCGCAGGCAAGAGCGGCCGTTGGTACGGCAATCGGCGGTCGATAGGACCGGCACTTTAGACCTTCGTCGGGATCGCGGGTTCGCTCGCCGGCTTACCGTGAGGCGCATGTGACTTTCCGTTGACATCGACGGTCTCAACCCGGTGTGCCTTGCGGTCGTCGGGCTGCTCATCAAACAGGTAGTTGCGGTCATCGTCCGATCGCGGCGGCCGGTCGCCGTGGGAGCGGCCGAACAGGAGTCGGGCGACCCGCTGACGGAGTTGAAGCATCAGCGTGAATACGGTCGGTACGAGGAAGAGTGTAAAGATGGTCGAGACAACCAGTCCCCCGAGCACAACGCTCCCCAGGCCGCGGTACAACTCGCTTCCGGCTCCGGGAAACACGACGAGCGGGAGCAATCCCAGGACGGTCGTGGCGGTGGTGATAAAGATGGGCCGAATCCGGGTCCGAACGGATTCAGGAATGGCCTCGGACGGTTCCATGCCGTCCTCGCGCATATGGTTGAGCGCCTGGTGCACAATGAGAATCGCATTATTGACGACGGTGCCCACGAGGATCACAAAGCCCAGCATGGTGAGCACGTCGAGGGCCTGATAGGTAAAGAGGTTGAGTGCCGCCAGTCCCAGCAGGCCGCCGACGGCGCCCAGCGGAACGGTGAGGATGATGACAAAGGGATACAGCCAGGACTCGAACAGCGCGGCCATCAGCAGATAGGTGATGGCGAGTGCCAGGGCGAAATTCCATTGGAGCGACGTCCACGACTGCCTCAACTGGTCGGCTGTCCCGGCGAGGAACGTCATATAGCCGCCGTCAAACTCTCCCTGATCCTGCATCGGCTGGAGAATTCGCTCGTTGATCAGCGTCATGGCCTCTTCGAGTGCGACCTCGGGGGGAGGTGTGACGCTGATCGTAATGGCCCGCTGCCGTTCGCGGCGCAGGATGCGCTGGGGCCCGCTGCCGAACTCGACCGTTGCCAGTGCGGCCAGAGGGACCAATTGCCCGCCTGGAGTCGCGATCGGAAGGGACTCCAGATCCTGGGTGTATTCGACAGACTTACCGGTTCCCATGATGGTCATGTCGATCTTATCGCCGCCGGAGAAATAGTCGCCTGCGTAGGCCCCGTCCATCAGCGCATCGACGGTGTAGCCTAATTCCGTGGCCGACATCTGCATTTCCGCCGACTGGAGCAGTTTGGGCCGCAACTGGAGTTCCGGGCTCGACAGGTCGAGACTGGGCTGCGGCAGCGCCTGCGAGTCGGGCATCTGCTCACGGACGCGGTTCAGGATCTGTTGTCCGAGCACGATGAGCCGCGGCAATTCCGGCCCCGTAATCTCGATATCGATGGACCGGCTGCTGCTGAACGACCGCTCGAACAGGCTCGATGACGACGCACGCAACTGGGTGCCCGGAATCAATTGTTTGAGGCGCTGCAGGACGGGAATGAACTCCTGCACGCGGCTGGGGTCGGCGGACCGCATGCCCAGAAAGATGCCGCCGCCGCGCATGAAGAAGAAGCAGTCCGTCATGACCGGGGCATCGAGTTTCGCCGCTTCCGGCGAGTCCGCGTCGGTATCCCAATACGGCCGCAGCGCTTCGTCGATCTGATCGCCGATGGCCATCATGTGGGCGATGTTATACCCGGGGGGAAACAGGATGCTGGCGACGACCATGTTTCGGTTGCCGTTCGGCAGATAATCAACTGCGGGCCAGAGTGAAATGCTCAGGCCGATGGCGGAGCCAACCACCAGCAGGATCACGGCCAGCGAACGAACGGTTCCCGCCTGGATCCATCGATTCGCACCGACGATCGACCGGACAAACCAGTTGTCACGCGAAGCCGCCGTCCGTTCGTCATCCGCCAGATGCGGTCGCGGGAGGTTGGCCCCCGGGCGCCGCTGGCGGTGCTGATCGACGAACAATCGCGCCGAGAGCGCGGGAATCAGCGTGAAGGACACAAGCATCGACAGTGCCACCGCGACGCTGATGGCCAGTGCGATGTCGCGGAACAACTGACCGGCCACATCGTGAACGAATAGCACCGGAACAAACACGGCGACCGTCGTGAGCGTGGAAGCGACGACAGCACCCCACACCTCTTCTGTCCCGCGGGCCGCTGCTTCGAATGGGCGCTCTCCCGACTGGTAGCGACGAAAGATGTTCTCCAGCACGACCACCGAATTGTCGACCAGCATGCCGACGGCGAAGGCCATCCCCGCCAGGCTGATGACGTTCAGCGATCGGCCGAACAAGCCCATCATGAGAAACGTCCCGATGATGCTTGTGGGAATGGCAAGGCCCACCACCAGAGCGCCGCGGGCGACCGCCAGGCCGACAAAGACAATCAGCGCGAGCGAAATGACAAAGAACCAGGGGGAGATGTAAGCGGCGGCAACAGCGGTCGCCGCAATGAACGGGGTCGAGACCAGAACCACGCGGCCGTGATTCAGGAACAACATCAACACGATCAGCGTCAACGCGCCGCCGATGAAGATATTCTGCTGGACGAGGTTGATCGACGAATTGATGTACTCGGTCTCGTCATACTGCTGAAAGAGCTGCAGTCCTTTGGGAATGAGGACTGACTGATTCACTTCTTCCGTCACACGTTGAACGTCCTTCATCACGTCCAGCACGTTGGCGTCGGTTTGACGGCGGATCCCCAGTCCCATGCTGCGGAGTCCGTACCGTCGTGAGAAGCCGTCCGGCTTCTTGTATCCCACCTGGACTTCCGCCACGTCCTTGACGTAGACCGGAGCTCCGTTGCGAACCGCCAGCAGTTGATTCTCGACGTCCGCGGGGTTCTGGAACTGACCGAGAACGCGGACAACCCACCGCCGCTTGCCTTCCCAGAAGTCGCCTCCGGATGTGTCCTTGTTCTGCCCTCGCAGCGCGTCGCGGATTTGTGTGATGGTGATCTGCCGCGCCGCCAACTTTTCCGGATCGACGACAATCTGCAGTTCCTCGTCGATTCCTCCATAGATGTAGACGTCCGAGACACCCGGAATTCGCTCGAAGCGCGTGCAGACGTTGTCCTCGATAAACCGCGCCAGGGTCTCCATTTTGGCGTCGGGGGGCACCAGGTCGCGCACTTCGGGAAAGCGGTCGCCGTATTCGGCCGCCACGCGGCTCAAACGCAGGAGAGCCAGCCCCGGATTATTCGCTGAGAGCACCGACTGCAGCGGCTTGCGGAGTTCCTCATGCTTCGCCTGCAGGGCCTCCACCGCTTCCGCCGGCGGCGGCAGGGGGCTGAGAAAGAAACGAGCGATCGGCGAATCGGACGTGTTGGACATCCGAATGCGCGG
>JAHBXU010000047.1 GCA_019636315.1 Planctomycetaceae bacterium
CCTTACGGGTGCTTCGCCAGGGTTTACCGGCGGAATCCTTGAAACGGCGGCCCCCGGGAATCCTCGATGGGACCCGGTATTGCCGGTTAATCCGGCTGTATCAACTGGGCCGTGTCGCGTCCGTTTCGATTGGGGAACACTTCCGGGACGATTTGTGTCTGGTCGCCAGCCGGTCCTATGATGTCCAGTGTCGACACATGGTTCGCATTGCTCCGTGCGGTTCGCCGGATGATGCCGCCGTGTGTTCCAGTATGTCAGCATTCTTCGTCAGGGGACAACGACCATGAAAGTGGTCATGATCGGCACCGGTTACGTGGGACTCGTGACCGGCACTTGCTTCGCGGACAGCGGAAACGAAGTCACCTGTGTGGACATTGATGCCGCAAAGGTTGCACGGCTGCGGCGGGGTGAGATCCCCATTTACGAGCCGGGCCTCGAAGAGATGATCCGCCGCAACGTCAAAGGGGAGCGGCTGGAGTTTACGACGGACGTCGCGGAGGCCGTGCCCGACGCCGATTGTGTCTTCCTCGCCGTCGGCACACCTCAATCGGACGACGGCGCCGCCGACCTGAAGTACATCTTCGCCGCGGCGGAGTCGGTCGCTCCCTATTTGAAGAAGGAAGCGGTCGTCATTGTGAAGAGCACGGTCCCCGTCGGCACCAACAAGCGCGTCGCCGATCTGCTTCGCGAGTTGACCGGCCGCGAAGTCGACGTTGCGTCCAACCCCGAGTTCCTCAAGGAAGGCTCGGCCGTCGATGACTTCATCAAGCCGGACCGGGTGGTGGTCGGTGTGACGCGGCCCGAGGTCGCCGAGGTGCTCCACGAGCTATACCGCCCGTTCCTGCGGACCGACAATCCGTTCATCTCCATGAACCGCGAAAGTTCGGAGATGACCAAGTACGTCGCCAACTGCCTGCTGGCGACGAAGATCAGCTTCATCAACGAAATGGCCAACCTGTGCGAGCAGGTGGGAGCCGACATCAACGACGTCCGTCGCGGCATCGGTCACGATCAGCGGATTGGCTTCGCCTTCCTCTTCCCCGGCGTGGGGTATGGCGGCTCATGCTTCCCCAAGGACGTACGGGCGCTCAACCACGTCGCCCACGAGAAGGGCCTGTCGATGGTGATGCTGCAGGCCGTCGACGCCGTCAACGACCTGCAGAAGTCGGTGCTGTTTCGCAAGCTCGACCAGCACTTTGACGGCGACCTCAAAAGCCGAAAAATTGCCGTCTGGGGATTGTCCTTCAAGCCGCGGACCGACGATATTCGCGAAGCACCGTCGCTCACGCTTATTCATCAGCTGCTGGAGGCTGGCGCCGACGTGCACGTGCACGATCCGGTGGCAATGGAGAATGTGAAGCACGAACTGGGGGACAAGGTCACCTACTGTGACCATCACTACGACACGCTCCCCGGTGCTGAGGCATTGGCGATCGTCACCGAATGGAACGAGTATCGCAATCCGGACTTCGACTACATCAAACACAAGATGAAGTCGCCCGTAATTTTTGATGGCCGGAATCTGTACAATGCGGCCAAGATGGTCAAAGCGGGCTTCACGTACTCCGGAATTGGGCTGTTCGTGCCGTCGAAGTAGAACCAGGGATCACAGCGATGGGCACGGATGAGGGTTTCGTATTGCGTGGCATGGCGTCACAGCACGAGCCGGGTCTCGACACGCTCACCCGCCTTTGGCGTGAGAGCATGCCACACGGCCGATGAAACGTCTGGCCACTTCGTGAATTGCTGCTGGGAGACGGGATCGAGAATCTGCAGGGAACGCTGATGACACCTGATGATCGTTCGTCGCCAGACGATCCGGTTCCACCGACCGATTCGATGAATTCTGCGTCGCTGGGGAACCGTGCATCGAACCTCGTCGCGCTCGCGATGCTCCTCCTCATCTTTCTCACGCCTGCGGCAGGCTTCTGGTGGCTGCGCGGCATGTCGCGGGAGATGGTCGAGCGGAATGCGGTGAACCATACGCGAGACATTCTCATTCGTTACACGATCCGTACGCGCGGCCAGTGGCCCCAGTCCTGGGACGATCTCGCGGAGGACTTTGAACCGGCCGATGCCGGGTACGGGATCGCCGACATTGACGAACTCAAACATATTATCGAAGTCGACTTCGCATTTGACCCGCAGGCTCCTGGTGCACTGGATGAGAATTCGCCCTCAGCGCCCCGCATCATTCGGCTGAAGGGGGGAGCTGACGCGGACCACGTGCGTGAGGCGAACGCAAAACTCGCGGAGCACCTGCGGCAACGCCACCTCTGAATACTCACCGGCCTCACCGGAGCGGCACCGCGCGGCCGCGAACGATGCACCCTGCAATCCCAAGCCGACGGCTTTGCCGTCGAACGATGACGTATCCGCGCCGGATGCACTTTCGGCGAGACCGCTGGGCCGGCGTCCCGTCGACCGACGGCAAAGCCGTCGGCTTGGGAGTGGAAGACGCGGCAACCTCTCCACGCGATTCGTGGTGCGGTCCTCGCTGAGGCTTCGCGTGACGATGTCAGGCGATGATGTCGTGCACGACTTCGCCGTGGACGTCGGTCAGGCGGAAGTCGCGACCGGCGTAGCGGTAGGTCAGCCGGGTGTGATCGAGTCCGAGCAGATGCAGGAGCGTGGCGTGCAGGTCGTGCACGTGCACCTTGTCCTGCACCGCATAGTAGCCGTAATCGTCGGTGGCGCCGTATTGCAGTCCGCCGCGCACTCCGCCGCCGGCCATCCACATGGTGTAGCCCTGGGGATTATGGTCGCGGCCGTTCTCGCCTCCCTGACTGACGGGTGTGCGTCCGAATTCGCCGCCCCAGAGGACGAGCGTCTCGTGCAGCAGGCCGCGGGTCTTGAGATCGGTCAGTAGCGCGGCAATCGGCTGATCGACCTCTCTGGAATTCTGCGGGAGCGCCGATTTGAGTCCGTCGTGCTGGTCCCATTTGTAGCTGTGCGTCGCCTGGACGAAGCGCACGCCCTGCTCGGTGAAACGCCGGGCCATGAGGCATTGAATGCCGAAATTGCGCGTCGTCGGATCGTTGATGCCATACATCTCCTGCACGGCTTCCGACTCGCTGCTGATGTCCTGTAGCTCCGGAGCCGCGGCCTGCATGCGGAACGCGAGTTCAAAGGAATTGATGCGTCCTTCAAGTGCCGCATCGGGGCCCGTCTGCTGCAGGTGATCCCGATTCAAAGCTCCCAGGAAATCGAGTTCACTCCGCTGCAAGTCTGAAGAGAGCCCGCTGTGGTTCTGGATAAAAGGAATCTTCGCCTGATCGGACGGCGTGCTCGCGTTTCCGAGCGGCGTCCCCTGATAATCCGCTGGCAGGAAAGCCGAACTGTATGCATTTGCACCGCCGTGCGTGAGCGTCGGACAGATCGTCACGAACCCAGGCAGGTTCTGGTTCTCTGTCCCGAGCCCGTAGGTGATCCATGATCCCATGCTGGGGCGAATGAACGTGTCGCTGCCGGTGTGCAGTTCCAGCAGCGCGCCGCCGTGCCGCGAGTTGGAGCCGTACATCGAGTTGATGATGCACAGATCATCCACGCATTTGGCGACATGGGGGAACAACTCACTGACCCAGGCCCCTGACTCACCGTGTTGCCGGAACTTCCAGGGAGATCCCAGCAGATTGCCCGTCTGTGCCGAGAAGACGCGTGGCTTGTCGAACGGCAACGGCTGGCCGTGGTCTTTGTTCAACTGGGGCTTATAGTCGAACGTGTCCATGTGCGACGGACCGCCGTGCATGAACAGAAAGATGACTCGCTTGGCCCGCGGCAGGAAGTGGGTCCCTTTGGGTGACAACGGGGAAGCGTTGACTGCATCCGCGTTGGCCAGCGCGGCAAGCGCCACGTTGCCGAAGCCTGCACCGGCCACACGCAACATGTCGCGACGCGTCAATGCGGGCTGCAGTCGGCTGCAAAACATTTCCGTGCTCCGTACCGCAAAAGTTGGCGTTGTCGCATGCGACAGCCGCGCGATGCTGCGATCGCCGGCCGTGCGGCGCACCGTCAACTCACGCGGGATTCGTAGAGTTTGGCAATGTCGTCGGCCGTGACGGTGATGATCCGTGTGAAGCCGGTGTGAGCGCGTTCGTATTCAAGAGTGCCGGCCAGCCGCGGATTCTGATGCAGTGCCGCGGCGACCCAGGCGCGATCCTCGGCGGAAAGATCGCCCACGTCACTCCCCCACAGAGTCTTCGTTTCCACGACGAGGGAGTCCACACGCGGATCGAATTTGCTGGCTGCAGCCATGGATGTCAGTACCAAAATCAGAGATTCGCATGAACGCCGCAAAGCAGTGTAACGCCCCCGGTGCGCCGTTCAACTGACGGCGCCCGGTGGACGGTCCCTTACTTCACGATGATCTCTCTCACGGTCCCCCCGCTGGGGATCATCGGCAGGACGTGCTCCTGATAGGGGCAAATGACGTCGAGCAGATACGGCCCGTCATGTTCAATCATCGTTTTCAGAGCATCTTCCAGTGCCGCCTTGCTGCGGACATGAGCGGCCGTGATGCCAAAACCTTCCGCAATCTGGACGAAGTCCGGGTAGGTTTCCTCGTAGTGCGATCCGTCCCCTTCCCCCAGGGCCTCCGGATGATCGATCGGTCCGAGGTACGTGTGGGCGCGGCGCCCTTTCATAAACCGATCCTCCCATTGAACCACCATGCCCAGGTGCTGGTTGTTCAGAAGCAGTATCTTCACCGGCAACCGCTCGCAGTGGAGCGTGGCCAGTTCCTGAACGTTCATCAACATCGAGCCGTCGCCGTCGATGTCGATGACCAGACTGTCCGGATGCGCCGCCTGGACCCCCATCGCGGCCGGAAGCCCGAAGCCCATTGTCCCCAGCCCGCTGCTGCTCAACCAGCGGTGCGGCTGATTGAACCGGAAGTATTGCGCCGCAAACATTTGATGCTGACCGACTCCGACCGCCACGTACGGATCACGGCCCTGCGTCAGCCGGCAGAGTTCAGCGATTGCGTGTTGGGGCAGGATGAAGTCGCCGGCGTCCTGATAAGCGAGCGGATACTTCTGTTTCCAGCCTTTAATCTGCGTCCACCAATCGGCCGTATCCGGCTTGTCGTCATCAGTAAACGCCGCATTGAGCTGCTGCAGGAACACCTTCACGTCCGCGATGATCGGGATATGGGCTTCCTTGTTCTTGTGCATTTCTGAGGGGTCGATGTCGACGTGCACGATCTTGCCGTGTTTGGCGAACTCGGTGAGCTTACCGGTCACGCGGTCGTCGAACCGCACGCCGAGCGCCAAAAGAAGATCGGCTTCGTCGACCGCATAGTTGGCGTAGACGGTTCCGTGCATCCCGAGCATGTGGAGCGACTGACTGTCGTCTCCCGGGAAGGCCCCCAAGCCCATCACCGTCATCGTCACGGGGATGTTGGCCTTCCTGGCGAATCGCGTCAGCTCCTCGGCCGCGCCCGAGTTGATCACACCACCGCCGACATACAGCACGGGCTTCTTCGCGCGGCGAATCTGCGCGATCACCTGCTTGATCTGCTCATCGGCGACCGACCGTGATTCCAGACGGTAGCCGGGGAGATGCATCGGCGGATCGAAATCGATCTCGCCGTCGATCGTGGCCAGCTGAATGTTCTTCGGAAAGTCGACCAGGACGGGCCCGGGACGCCCCGTGCGGGCGACATGAAAGGCCTCTTTGATAATCCGGGGGATCGATCGCAACGTCGCCTGCACCGACTCGGTGCAGTGAGGGTCGGGCGCCGTGATGAGGTAGTGGTGTTTGGTGATCTGCTGGCAGACCGTAACGATTGGCGTTTCCTGAAAGGCGTCCGAGCCGATCACCGTTTGTGGAACCTGTCCGGTGATGGCAACGAGCGGCACACTGTCAAGTTTCGCGTCCGCGAGCGCTGTGACGAGATTGGTTGCCCCCGGACCACTGGTGGCCATGCAGACGCCCACCTGGTCACTGGACCGCGACACGCCCTGTGCCGCAAACCCGCCCCCTTGCTCGTGCCGCGGCAGGATCGTGCGAATCTGGTCGCGATGCTTCCGTAACGCCTGATGAAGCGGCATGCTGGCCCCGCCGGGATAGGCGAAAACCAACTCCGCGTTCTGCCGGATCAGCGACTCGACCAGAATCTCCGCCCCGTTGCGAGTGACCGTCTGTGTGGATTTTTCCGTCGCGGTAGCCAAGAAGGTGCCTCGTTTATCAAAAAGAGCTCAACAGAAACGCTGCCGGCGCAACCCCACGGCTGCGGAGGAGAGCAGACAGCCCACAGCCGGTTGAGGTTCACTCCGGCTGCGCATACTTCCACTACTCAAGTGTACCGGATCGCCGGAGACCTGACGAGCGAAACCCATGGAACGACCGAAGGGAGCCGTCCCCGAATCCCAATTCTGACGCATGGCGAAAGTTGACGGAACTCTCCGGTGCAGCCTCAATTCCGACCGGCGTCCGGGGTTGGCCACGGCGCGACCGCAGAACTCCGTCCTGCGATGCGAGCGTCGAGCGCCCCAATCGGTTCGTCCCCGACGGTGATACCGTTCGCCCATCACGTTTTTGTGTTTTCCTCCATTTGGCGACAGGGACTTTGCCACCGGGATTTTCGGGAAGTAGGATGCAGTCAAATCACCGGCGAGGTCCTGTTGTTCGGAGTGGAACGAATGCTCGAACGGACGACGGAGAGCGGGTTGCACGAAACAGAGGGCGAATCGGCTGCCGATCCGACTGCAGCGCGGCTCGCAGCGCTCGGAGTCGCGCTTGACCCGGAGATCGACTACCGCTTGTCGACGGTCTTTCCCAAGCTTGAAGGTTGGGGGGTGAAAGGCGCGATCAAGCGGAAAGCCAAGCTCATCAAACAGATCGAGCCTCATCTGAAGGAAATGCTGCATCCCGGTGAGGAAGTGCTGTTTGTCTCCAAGGGGGTGCAATACTCCTTTGCCGAGCAGTACTTCATGGGTCTGTGGGCCGCGACCATCAACCAGACGGTGTTCGTGCTCACAAACCTCCGTTTGCTGATGCTTCGCACGCGGTCAAATGGACGGCCCAAAGAGACCTTCTGGACGCTGTATTACAACCAGATCCAGAAGTTCAAGGGGGGATGGACCGGTATGCTGGAGCTGAAGCTACGGGATGGAAGGAAACTCAAGTTCAGCGGATTTCCCAAGCTGGACCGCAAAACCATGCCGCAGGTGTTCGAACAAACGCTCGAAGGGTACCGCACGCAGGGATTCGATCCGCAGGTCAGCCAGTCATTGGAAAATCTGTGCAGCGGCTGTTTCACTGTTGTTCCCAAGCAGCAGTTCGACTGCGAAGACTGCGGTGTAAGCTTTTGGCGACCTCGCGATGTGGCGCTCCGGAGCCTGTTCATTCCCTCGTGGGGGGACATCGTGATGAAGCACTACACGATTGCCGTCGTGGAACTCATCGGTGCGGCAATTGCGTGGTTTATTGCATTCTCGATGATCTTCAAGTTCGTCAGAAATGGCGATCCTGTCGCACTGATCGTCGCGGCCGTTGTGTTGTTTTTCACCCACGTCGTCGATGCGATGGTGACGTATCACGTGGCCGGCAAAGGTCTGCACCCGCGCAGCCGGCGGGCATCCGACGCTTAGGTTGGATTAGCGTGCGGTCCAGCCGCCGTCGACGGTCAGCAGACTGCCCGTCATGTAGCTGGCTGCGTCGCTGGCCAGAAAGATAGCGGCACCCTGAATCTCTTCGAGTCGGCCCCAGCGTTCCAGGGCGACGGCGCCCACAATTGTCCGCTTGGCTTCCTCAGTCTCAGCGATCGGTTCATTCATCGGTGTGAGGAACGGCCCGGGGCAGATGGCGTTGACTGTGATGTTCCACGGGGCCAGTTCGAGCGCGAGCGCCCGCGTGATCTGCACGACGGCGCCCTTGCTCCCCGCATAGGGTGTGCGGTTCGCCAGGCCGACCACGCCGAGCGTGCTGGCCAGATTGATGATCCGTCCGCCTTTCTGCCGCTTCAGGTGAGGAACGACGGCGCGTGTGCTCAGCCAGAGCCCGTTGACGTTGACGCCGAACACGTCACGAAACTGGTCGTAGGTGAGTTCATCGATCGGCCCGCGGATGTTGATGCCGGCATTGTTGATCAGGATATCGATGCGGCCGAACTCGGTCAGCGCCCGGTCGACCATCGTCTGGACACTTTCCGGGTCGGTCGAATCGCTCTTGATGCCGACCACTGATTGACCGAAATCGGAGGCGATCTGCCGGGCGGCGGCCTCCGCTTCGTCTGCGTGGCGGCTGGTGATCAGAACGCTGGCGCCGGCGGACGCCAGCCCGGCCGCCATCGCCTCGCCCAGCCCCTTGGATCCACCGGTGACGATGGCCGCGCGGCCATGAAGATCAAACTGCTTGATGCCTGGCAACATCGGTTGCTCCCCTCTTGAAATGGGCGGCGTCGCGTGGCATGCCACGTACACACCATTGAAATCTGACCCGGCTGGAACATTTCTCTCGGTTGAGGCCTTATCCTTCCCGGAAGTCTCCGGAATTGCAAACGCGAGGGACGGGAAAGTCGAGGAGCTTGTGTGGAAGCAAACCGCTCGCGACCTGCGCGGCTGTGGGGTGGTGTGGTCGACACAACTGTTACCTCCCGAACGATTGTGCGAATCGATGCTGGCTGACGTGGACATTGACGAGCCGCGGACGGTCACGTGATCTACGTTTGAGCGAGATCGCCACTCCAGGGGCCCGATCGTGCTCACAGTACAGGCCGTGTTCTGGGTCAGCCTTTGCGGGCTGCTTTACATTTATGCTGGCTACCCGGCATTCGTCTGGCTGTGCGCTCGCTGCTGGCCAGCACGGATCCTCAAGGAGTCGTGGACAGGGCCCCTCTCGATCGTCATCGTCGGCCACAACGAAGCCCGGAGGCTGACGGGAAAGCTCGACAGCCTGATCGCCTCCAACCGCTCGGATCTCATCAGTGAAATCCTGATTGGCTCCGATGGCTCCGACGACGATACGGCCCCGGTCATTGCTGCCTATCCCGACCGCCGCGTGAAACTCGTCTCGTTTGAACGAAGGCGGGGCAAACCGGCCGTGTTGAACGATGTGATTCCGCACTGCAGGAATCACATCGTGGTATTGACGGACGCGCGGCAGCGTGTGGACCCCGCGGCGATCGGCAAGTTGACTGCGCCTTTTGCCGACCCGTCCGTGGGCGTCGTGAGCGGCGAGTTGATGTTCCACTCGTCCGGTCACTCCTCGGCGGCAGCAGGAATCGGAGCCTATTGGACCTACGAAAAGTTCATTCGGAAATGCGAAAGTCGTTTCCGCTCTGTTCCCGGAGCCACGGGGGCATTGTACGCCATCCGGCGGGATCTGTTCCGGCCGGTTCCGGACAACACGTTACTGGACGATGTGGTGATCCCGATGCAGGCCATTGAGCAAGGATATCGCTGCATTCTGGAAGCCGGTGCGATCGCCTGGGACGAGCCGTCGCAATCCCCCGGCCAGGAGTCGATCCGTAAACGCCGCACGATCGCCGGATGCGCCCAACTCCTGATCAACCAGCCGCGCTGGCTGCTGCCGTGGCGAAATCCGGTCTGGTGGGAATTCGTCAGTCACAAGATCGCGCGGCTCGCTTCACCTCTGCTGTTGGGGATGGTGTTGATCGCCAACGTCTGGCTTGCCGGGCATCTGTTGTATGCGATCCTGTTGGCGGCTCAGCTCGTCTTTTACGTCGTCGCCCTCGTGGGGCTGATGATGGTGCAACGGGGACGGCGATCACGGTCGTTCGGCCTGCCGCTCATGTTTCTGGCGTTGAATGCCACGACGATCGCCGCCTTGTGGGACGCCGTCCGGGGCCGCTTTCGACCAACATGGCAGCGTGCGACGTAGGGTTGCTGCGGACGGATAACCGGAGTCCGGCATAACCCCTTGTCTACCGGCAAGTTGAAGAAAGTGGGCCTCCGCAGCCAATTCCGGTCTTGATGCCGCTCAGAAACATGCAATTATACGCCTATTGGGCCGTGCCGCACGCAGCACGGCGGGACTAAAGCCTGCGAAGGGGTCGGCCTTGGCTTGCCGATCGAAGCAGGAGGTTCAGCCAAGAAAGGAGGTGGTCCTGTGGAATATTGCTGTAGTAGCCAACGAGGTGGTACTGTCTAAAGCGACAGTCGGCGGGCTGTCTGCCTGGCAGCCACCAACTCGTCGGGATCACCACTGATCCAAACGAGCAACAGACGGCCCGGTTCCGACACCTGTCGGAGCCGGGCTTTTTTCGTTGATGGGTTGATCAGTTGGTTTGGGACTCCGCGTTCCCAATCGATACCTTGGGAACGATGCCCCAGTCGCCATCGCCAGAGGCTCAATGATGCAGGAAAGCAATCAACGCCTGATCGTCATTGCTCATCGCGGCGCTTCCGGGTATCTCCCTGAACATACGCTCGAGGCCAAGGCGCTGGCTTATGCGATGGGGGCCGATTTTCTGGAGCAGGACTGCGTGCTCACGGCGGACGATGTGCCGGTCGTCCTGCATGATGTGCACCTGGATACGGTGACGAACGTCGCGTCCGTGTATCCGGGGCGGCATCGGGACGACGGCCGGTTCTATGCGATCGATTTCATGCTGGCCGAAATCAAGACGCTGCGCGTGACCGAGCGAATCAATCTCAAGACGGGGCGGCAGGTCTTCCCGGGACGTTTTCCCGCAGGCCAGGGGCGGTTCGAGGTGCCGACGCTGGCCGAGGAGATCGAGATGATCCAGGGGCTGAACCGCAGCAGCGGCAAGCGGATCGGCATCTATCCCGAGATCAAGCAACCGGCCTGGCACCGTGCCCAGGGGAAGGACATCAGCCGGATCGTTGTGAACGCGCTCCACGATTACGGATACCGGTCACGCGAGGATGCGTGTTTCGTCCAGTGTTTTGATCCGATCGAAGCACGAAGAATTCGAGAAGACCTTGGTTGCCAACTGCGCATTGTCCAGCTCATCGGTGAGAACTCCTGGAAGGAGGCAGCCAGTGATTATGACGCGATGCGAACGTCCGAGGGGCTGCGCCGTGTCGCGGAGTACGCCGAGGGCATTGGCCCCGCGTTGCCGCAGGTCATCAGCGGAGTCACTGTCGACAGGGCCGCGATTGTCACGCCACTGGTGGCGGCCGCACATGAGCAGGGACTCGTCGTGCACCCGTACACACTGCGAGCGGACGACCTCCCCAAGTGGTGCAATGACTTCGACTCGCTGCTGCGGATGTGTTACGTCGACGCAAACGTCGACGGGTTGTTCACCGACTTTCCGGACCGCGCGGCGCGGGTTCGCGATGCGGTGGTCGGCGAACGATAAGCGGCGGTCCGGGCGGCACGCTCCTCTTCGAGTCGCGGCTAAACAAGCGAGTCGACGGCGAAACAAGTGAGTCGACGGCAAAACGTTCAGCCGCACATTTCCTATGTGCGGCGCTCACCCGTGCGGCGACGTCAGGCTTCATCGAGCAGTTCGACCGCCTCGAACGCGCGGCCTTCGAGCATCTCCAGACTGGCGCCGCCGCCCGTGCTGACGTGACTCACGCGCTCGGCGAATCCGAGTTGTTCTACGGCAGCCGCGCTGTCGCCGCCGCCAATGATGCTTGTCGCCTGCGAGTCGGCCACAGCCTCAGCGACCCGACGGGTTCCCTCATCAAAGGGGGGCATCTCGAAGACGCCCATTGGTCCGTTCCAGACGACGGTCTTCGCTCCGCGCACCAGTTCAGCATACATCTCGGCCGTTTTGGGTCCGATGTCGAGCCCCTCGAAACCGTCGGGGATCTCACCGGCGGGGACGATCTGCTTGTTGCAGTTGCTGGAAAATGCATCCCCGCAATGTGTGTCGACTGGCAGGACGAGCACGTCCTTGCCCTTGGCGATCAACTCTTTCGCCAATTCCAGCTTGTCCTGCTCGACGAGACTTTTTCCAATCTTGCCCCCTTGAGCCAAAGAAAACGTGTACGCCATCGCCCCGCCGATGAGCACTTTGTCGCAGATTTTGAGCAGGTTCTCGATGACTTTGATTTTGTCGGAAACCTTCTTGCCGCCCAGGATGGCGACGAACGGCCGCTCCGGGGAACTGACGGCATCGCGCAGGTACTGAATCTCCTTTTGCACGAGGAAGCCCACGACCAATGGCTTGCCGGTCATGGCGCGGGGGACGGCGACCATTGAGGCGTTGTCGCGATGGCACGTACCGAAAGCGTCATTGCAGTAGACGTCCCCGAGGGCGGCCAGCTTGTCGGCGAAGGCCTTCTTGGCCGCCAACTGTTCGGGCGTCGCTTTCTTATCCTTGTACTCTTCCTCGGGCTGGAATCGCAGGTTCTCCAGCAGCAGAACGGAGCCGTCGCTCAGCGCGGCGGCTTTTGCCTGAGCATCGGGACCGACCGTATCGCTGGCAAATTGCACCTCCTGTTTCAGCAGTTCGCTTAACTGGACAGCCGCCGGACGGAGGCTCATTTGGGGGACGATCTGGCCTTCCGGGCGATCGAGGTGACT
>JAHBXU010000470.1 GCA_019636315.1 Planctomycetaceae bacterium
TGTCGTCCGGTTGCGACCGGACTCGACGTTGAGTCTGCCAGCGGCGACCGCCGTGTTGAACTCCGACTGGGCTGCGGAATGGTTCTCGCGGCACGCCAAGCGGCGCGGCGCCGCCCTGGATATCAGCGGTGCCATCCTGCGAGAGTTCCCCATGCCGCAGTTCAGTGAACAAGTCGCGGAGCGACTGATGGATTTGTGCCGGCTTCGTCAACAGGCGGGAGTGGGGACGACAAGCGAAGCTGGCAGCGGTGGTCGAGCCACTATACAGGACCTTGAGCGGGAGATCGAAGAACTGTCACGGCACGACAGTCGCCGGAAGCGGAAACCGGCGACGTGATCTTCTCGGTCGTGATCGCGCGGAATCCTGATAGCGGCCAGCCCTGACGCGTCGGGCCGCGATTTCAGCGGCGCGGGAAGATGCAGAGGGCTTGCCTCACTCTGCGGATTCGGTCTGTTGCAGGGCCGCGATGGCGGCGTCTTCTGATTCGTAGTACGGCCAGAGTTTGAACAGGCTCATATTCTGCAGGACTTCGACCATCTGGGGATTGGCTTCGCAGATGGCCGCACGTCCCTGTCGATTCTTGACCTCGCGAGCCATTGAAACCAGCGAGCCGATGAACTCTGAACCGAAGTACTCCATTTTCTGGAGGTTGATCACCAGAAAGCGAATGTCAGGATTCATCAGCAGATCGCGGACCGAGTTGGCCTCACGATGCAGATCGTTGTAGCGAAACGCCGTGGGGTCGCCCTGGGGGGTGACCACAAGGATGTTGTCGCGTCGCTGGGTCTGAAAGATCCGGAGATGTTTAAGCATAATGCCGCGATTCTATCATGTTGAAATCTGGGAAGCACGCAGAAAGCGGCCTACGCATGAGGTTTGTCGTCACAACTGCGACAAGAGTTGGGTTCTACAGGTTCGTCCGAACCCCGGTGACATTAACACCGCTGCCGATGAGCAAGTTTCGCTCGTAGACCCAGCGGTACGCAAAGCCCTGCTTTTCCGGCGGGAGGACCGAGATTTCCGTGAATCCTGCATCATCGAACCACCGCCGCAACTCCTCGACCGTATGGTGATGCTGATATTGCGGCGCATACCAGTCGAATGTGTCGCACAGCCTGTTCTCATAATTCGGATGGCTGCTGAAGCTGATGACCTTGTTCAGTGACCGGTTGACGAGCGGCACTCCGCCCAGAAATGCTCCCCAACGGCACCAGCGTTCGAGCTGATCCTGCGGCAGCGCGGTCGAACGCCGCCGGAGACGGTTGTTCAGCCATTCCTGCCACCATTGATTGCGACGGTAGAGCCAGACGGACAACCGCCCCCCCGGCTTGACCAGCTTCGCGACGGCATCAAATACGCGCCGCGTATCGGCATCGTGATGCATCACACCAATGGAGAATACGAAGTCGAACGACTGCGGCTCGAAGGGCAGACGCTTCAGATCGGCCTGAACAAATTGGGCGCCGGGCAGGTGACGGCACAGTGCCGCCGCCTTGTCGACGGCCTCCGTATGATCGACGCCCACGACGGTCGCACCCGCTTCCGCCGCGACCTTCGAATAGCGCCCGCCGCCGCAACCGGCATCCAGAATCCGCAATCCTGGGAGCGCGGCAAGCCGAACTCCGGTTTTGGCCTGGAACGTGGCCCGGTCCTCGTCATCATGGGCCACTTCATAGCGCGTCCATTGCCGACCGAAACTGGCCAGATGCTCCGACTGCGTCAACCGGGGGATGCCGCCGATGATCGAACAGGCCGTCGATCCGTCCTCCCTCAATAACAACGTTCCATCGTCACTGATTCTCAGCGGCCGTCCGGTCTCCGGACAACGGAGCAGGGCCGACAATTCTTCGTTCACACATCCCCCTGGAGGGCCGCTCAGGAAATTGGAGACCAGATGACGCCGCGTGATTTATGAAGTCTACCCCGCAGCGATTGGAACCCGAAGCGTCAGCGAGAAGGGCTGAGCGCGTGCCCATTGCCATGTGGGGCCACGCTGGGAGTGGAGATGCTTCCGCGCCTGTCCTGTGCGAAACGGCACGTTGCGCCCCCGATGGTGAGGGGAGCCCACTCCGCACCTCAATCAGCGATCGCGCCCTGACTTCTGGATCACAATCACGACACGCGCCGGCGTTTGCATGGAGGCGAACGGATCCCAGGGTTTTCGTAACCTCGATTTGCCGATTTGTTTGGACGTGGGCGCGTCCGGCGCGGCCGTCTCGGGAACCGCACTTGGTACGGTGGATGATTCGGCCAACAATGGTGAATCCGTCAACGACGATGCGGGCTTGTCGTAGCCCAGCATCTCCATGATGGTGTCGGAAACCGAGGTCTCGAAGTAGATGCCGCTGGAGGGGGCGGTCGCCCGGCGAGACGGCCGCACTCGCTTCGCCACGGCGTCGCCGCTCGCGTCTGCTGCCGGGGCGGCCGGCACGTCCGGTTCGGCCTCGCCGTCCTGCAGATCCAGTCGGCGATCAGCGCCGGTCGAGTTCTGAGCCATCATCACCTGCTGCGCCTTCTGAGACGACTCGATCAACTCGGCCACGTGATAGCCGTCGGCATCGAGGTCGTCCATCAGCGCGCCCATGCTCTGCCAGTCGGACTCGACGAGAATCAACAGATTGGATTCATCCATCCGCGACTCACCTGTCGCCGCCGTGGCCGTATCGGCTGTCGGGGGTTGAATCCCGTGCCGCAGCAGCAGCATGCGAATATGACCGGCGGCTTTCTGGACGTCGACAACCGTCACAGGAATGCAGACGGTTTCCTCCGCGACCTGTTCCAGATAGTTGATGACATCACCGGGCTGAGGAAGCTGCTGATCCCTGGCATACTGTTCGGCCAGCCAGGCTTTGGGCAATGCCGCAGCGCGCATCGACGCTGTGCCCGCAGTTCCGAGCGCATCCGCAGCCGGAGTGAGTCCAGAGGAGAGGTGTCTCCTTTCGGCCCCCGGCGATGGTGATGAATGGGCGATGGCCGCCCGTGCGGCACCGGCAGGGGGCAAGCCGCGTTCCTTGCTCATCTGCCTGGCGGGACCGATGGCGATCCCCGGGTGTTGAATTGGCCCTGGCCTCGTCAGCCAGACGACGAGAAACACACCAGCCGCCGCGGCGACCGCGATACCGCTCGCGAGCCGGCGGGCGCCGCGCTGCCACCTGGTGAGCGGACTGCGGCTGCGGGGCTGGACATCCGGTTGAATGCGGGCCAGAACGGCGTCCCGCAATTGCGGGCTGGGCACGCTTCCGTGCAACGACTTCAGGCTCGTGGAAATCTGCGAAAAATCGTCCAAAACCTGCTTCACGCCGGGGTTTCGCTCGACGGCGCGACGCACCGCGGCGCGTTCTTCCGCCGACAGCTCACCATCAAAGTGGGCCGACAGGAGCGATTTGGGGAGCGGAGGTTTGGACATCGGTCAACTATCGTTCGCTGGCGAGGGCGCGCGTCAGTTTCTCGCGAAGTTCGCTGCGCGCCCGGTGAATGCGGCTGCGCACCGTGCCCACCGGACACGCAACCAATTCTGCAATCTCCTCGTAACTCAGGCCTTCCATTTCCCTGAGAATAATCACGGTGCGAAATTCCTCGCCCAACTCGTCCAAAGCCTTGCTCACCAAGGCTTGCCGTTCGCTCAAGTGCAACGCATAGGCTGGATCGGACTCGGGACGGTCGTCCACCGGTTCCGAACCAGACTGTTCGCGAAGCACATCTACCGACGCCGTCGGCGGTTGACGCCGGCGGTGCTGGCTGACAGCTGCATTGTAGGCAATACGAAACAACCAGGAGTAAAAGGCCGACTCCTGGCGGAATGTCTTCAACTTTCTGAACGCGAGGACGAACGCCTCCTGCGTCGCATCCCGGGCCTCCTGAACGGAGCCCAGTATGTGGACGAGAGTTCCGTAAAGCCTTGATTCGTAACGCGTTACAAGTTCACCGAACGCGTCCGTCTGCCCGGCGAGGCACTGATCGATCAGTTCTTGATCGCTTGTGCTCACGTCGTCCATCGCATTCGACGCTTCTCGCATGGCACAAGTTCCTGAATTTCTCCGGACCATCGTCCGTCCGACACAATGTCTTGTCAACTTCGACAGCCGGAGAATGTTACGGCACGCCGTCGGGTGCCCAGGGGGGCACAGGGATCTGGGGCAGATTCAAAGCGACCGGGACATTCACAATCAGCATCGGCGCCTCGTAGATGAACTCCAGATTCTGGACACCGACCGGGACGTCCTCGAAACGGTACGAAAGCTTGACCGCGGACCCTGCGATCGCAACCGTCTCGAAACCA
>JAHBXU010000471.1 GCA_019636315.1 Planctomycetaceae bacterium
CGGCGGCACTGACGGCAGCGATGCGACCCTGACTCAGCGGGACGAGCAGTTGGCCGCATCGATCGCGAAGCCGTCCTTCAATTTGACAGGGTCGACGACGGTCTCTGCCAGCAGCACCAGCCCATACCGCATGGAAGTCCTGCTTCGTGATGGACAATCGCTGACCCCCGTCCCGGTCGAGGACTTCGCCGGGTTCGCGCTCGTCAGTCTGACAAAAGGCCAGCAGTATGTCGTCCGGCTGCACAACACGTCCCAAATTGACGTCGGCGTCAAGCTGGCGATTGACGGGGTGAATACATTCCAATTCAGTCAGAATGCCGGTTTCCGCAACCTGGGAATGTGGATGATCCCCGCGGGCCAGGTCGGAACGATCGATGGCTGGCATGTCAATAACCGCGAGTCGCTGGCCTTCCTGATCACCGACGTTCCCGACTCGGCCCTTGCCTCGCTGCAGCGCGAGACGACGACCATCGGCACGATTACTGCCAGTTTCTTTCCCGCCTGGAGCGGTGACAATATTCCAGAAGAGGAGCTGATCGGCAAGGCGAAGGGAGATATCGGCACTGGCCTGGGCGCGAAGGTGGCCTCCGGATACGAAACGGTGTCCCGCCATTTCGGAAAGACCTTGCTCGCCGCGGTGAGCATTCGCTATGAAAAACCAGATCCCCCCGTTGATCTCCCCGCGGACGGACTCCGGAGTAACTAACGAGCCGGATTTTCTTGATCCATTGATTTGTGCGTCATGAGATTGTGGTCGTGCCTGCGACGGGTGAGCTGTTGCAGCGGCGGGCGGATGGGGGTGCGGATCACTATTCAGGCAATCGGGCCGTGCAGTTCGCAAGGTTTCGCGTGGCCGCGCCGCGGCCGAGTGCACAACGACGATTTTAAGGGCGACCTCATGTGGAACCGGTCTCGAAGCATTGGCCCGCTCGTCCTTGCCGTATTGGTGCTGTCATGTTGCGTTCCTGAGGCGACGGCGCAGATCCAGCCGGAAGAGGATCGGCCACGTCTGGTGCCCAATACTCAGGGGCCGGCGTCCCGCGTCCGGTCCCTCGGATTCTCCAACGACTCGTCCCGATTGTTCGCCGCCGGCTTCGACAAGACCGTCCACGTCTGGGATGTGGGCTGGAACAACCAGCAGGGCGTCGTCGGACCGGACCGGGCGATCCCCACCCGCACCCTGCGCTGGGAGATCGCCCGCGCCGACCGTGGTTTAATCAACGTGATGGCCCTGTCGCCGGGGTTGGAACGACTAGCCATCGCGGGCGTTAGCGCCCGTTCGGCCAACGGCGACATCATCCTGATCGATACGGCCCGCTACGAAATCGAGCGATCGCTGCCGCCGATTCGCGATGAGCAGACATTCTTACCTGGGCATACTCTTGCCGTGGTAAGTGTCGACTTCTCACCCGACGGCCGGCGCCTGATCTCCTCGAGCACCGAGGGGAGCGTCTGGCTCTGGACCGAAACAGAACTCGCCGACGGTCGCCGCGACTGGACGCCAACGCCGATCGTACAAGTCCCGTCCGATCCCGAGGGACGCAATTTCTTCAATGAACGGCCGGTCCTGTTTCTCACGAATGACCTGTTCGTGATCTCGCAGCCGCTCGATCCTCAGAAAAGAGACCTCTGGCGGCTCGTGCTGTATAGCGTCGCGCGTCCTCAAGCTCCCCTGGGCGCCTTGAAGCCGGAACATGCCGGCCGCATCTCAGCGCTCGCTCGCTCGGCCGACGGCGGAACCTGGGCGTCGTCCGATGCGGACGGCCATATCTATCTGTGGACCGTGGGACCGCAGCCCACGCCGCGCGTGCTTCGTCAACACGATCGGCAACCGAGTGCGATGGCGTTTTCTCCGAACGGCCAGCTGCTCGCGGTTGCCAACTATCTCGATCCACGGAGCCAATCCGTGGTGGAACTCTGGGAAACCGGCACCGGTCGGATGATCGACCAGGTCCTGGTTTCTCAAACAGAACATACGAACTCCGTCGCCATCAGCCCGGACGGCCAGTTTCTGGCGACCCATGCCGACGATCTCCAGGAAGTTCTTGTCTATCGACTCACGACTCCGGAGGGCGCCCTGCGGCCTGATCCATTGCCTGGTGAACCAACCGTTCGGCTCAACAGCCGGGCCAGGCGGGTCACGCATGCTGCCTTCAAACAACCGGCGCCCGGCGGACCGGCAACATACGAAATCGGTTTCAGTACAAGCCCGGATCGCCTCATCGTCGGTGAGTTCAACTTCACCCAGCCGCATCTCAACCGACTGGAGCAACCATCTCCGCCCGATGCGTACATCGCGCCAGATGCTTTTTCGGGCGGATGGAGTGCGGTCCCACTCAACGGCGGCGAGCTAATCCAATTGTCGTTCAATGGCGCACCCGTCGCACAGATTCCGCTCAATGCGAAGCGTCAGGGAGTTTTTGAGGGAGCCGCCTGCATCATTCCCGATGTGCAAGGGAATCCGTTTGCCGTTGCCGTGGGGACGTCGAATCAAAATGGAATCTTTGTTTACAGCCTGCCGCAACAAGGGCGGCCCCCGCGGCTGTTGCGATACTTTCGCGACCACAATGGCAAGGTCTTGTCAGTTGGTGTTTCGCATGATGGGCGGCTTCTGGTCTCTGGAGCAGAAGATCAGACAATCAAGATCTGGAGTCTGGAAAACCTCCATGCACTCAGTCCGACGTTTCCGCAACTGTCCGCCTGGGGCGCCGACTTTCGCCTGGAGAACGGGCAGCTCGTTGTACGCGACGTGCTGAAGTCGGGCATCGCGTTCGGGCGGGAATTACGCGAGGGGGACGTGATCGCCAAGATGATTGTCGGCCGGCAGGAATTGATTGATCCGGTCCAGATCAAAGGGACGCTCGACCAGCATCCGCTGTGGGAGCAAGTGCTGTTTACCGTCAATCGTGGAGGGCAGCCGCTCCTTCTGAAACCGACGGCGCCCGGATGGGAACCGCTGCTGACGCTGCTCGTCGATGCCGGAGGCGAGTGGGCGCTGTTCACTCCGGAGGGATATTACGACGCATCCGTCGCCGAAGGGCATCGGCTGTTCGGGTGGCAGATCAACCGTGGTCGCAACTTCACGCCTCGGTTTCTGCAAGCGGAGAGTTTGCAGAAGGACTTCGAGCGACCCGAAGTGATCCGCAATATTCTGGCCGTTGGCAATGTCTTTGACGCCCTCCTCGGCGCGGGAGAGCCGGTTCCAGGCGACTTCGCGGAGAATATCGCGTCCAAGGCACGCGAGGTGCCGGATGTCAAAATCATCCGGCCGCTGGCGAACGAAACGTTTCGCCCGGGCCAACCGATGACCATTCAAGCACAGATCACCACGCCTCCTCAGGTCAACCCGGATACATTTGACGTGCGGACCACACTGGGTGGGCGATTCGCCGGCCCGCCCCAGCAGCAAACCGATGTCGTCCTGCCGGATGGGAGAACGCAACGGACGATCACGTTGCAGACCGAAGCGCCGGATCAGATCAACCGCACTCAGGTCGAAATCACGGAGAAAGGCGAGGCATCGATTCTCAACAGCCGCAGTAACTCGGACAAGGTTTTCAATCGAGCGGAGCCACCTGTCGCCACGGAACGCTACAAGCTGCACTTTCTCGCGCTGGCCACGTCCAAGTACGACGGCGAAGCATGGCAAAAACTCCAATACCCTGAGGATGACGTCAAGGCCATCATTAACTCACTGTACAATGGCAAGGAAGACACGCGGCTCTACGAATTCGGAAAGACATACACGCTGTTCGACGAGTTGATCACGCCTGCCAACGTGGACCATTACGTTCAGAACATCCTTTCCAGTATCTCCCCCGCGGGGCCCCGCGACGTCGTATTGGTTTACCTGTCCGGGCACGGCAAGGCGATTGACAACGAGTACTACTACATTCCGCCCCTCAAGACGAACAAGCCGGAGGATCTCAAGAAGCTGGCCATTCCCTGGTCGAAGCTGGCCGTGCTGGGGGACGCCTCGTGCCATGTGATCTGGATGCTCGACACGTGCCAATCGGGCGTGGTGGCCGATGTGAAATCGGGCGTGCGAAATGGCGCAACGCGGGGATTGGTCGTCGCCGCCACCAGCGGAGATGAAGAGGCGTTCGAAGGTCCGCGTTATGCCCGACCCGGCAGCAAGAGCACGGGACACGGCGCGTTTACGCGGTTCATTCTGGACGGCGTCGACGGACTGGCCGACGATGATGTCGAGGCTCAGGAGGAGCGGCGCCGGCGCGGGGTCGGCAACCGCAACGGAGTCGTCGACATCAAGGA
>JAHBXU010000472.1 GCA_019636315.1 Planctomycetaceae bacterium
CGCGGCCGCCGCTTCGTCGATAAACGCCACAACCAGGTTGTCGGGATAGTTGGCGTAGCCCACGGCACTCGACGCACGCAGCAGCATTTGAAACAGAATGTTCGGGCAACGCTCCCGCATCCGTTCCAGCCGTTCCCAGGGACATTCCTTGAGGAACCGCATCGAGGTGTCGAATGTCGCTCCGCCCCACATTTCCAGAGAGAACAGGCCGGGGAGCAGGTGCGAATAGGCCTCGACAATCTCTAGCATGTCGTAGGTGCGAAACCGAGTCGCATGCAGCGATTGATGGGCATCGCGGAACGTGGTGTCGGTGATCAACAGTCGCGACTGATCCTTGATCCATTCGCCGAACTGATCCGCGCCCAGTTTCTTCAGTTGATCGCGTGTTCCCCAGGGGCGGGCCGCCGTGGGATCATACGCCGGCAGCGGTGCGGGATCGCGGCGCTGCGCCTCCGGGCGGTCTTTCACGAGCGAGTTGCCGTTGACAATCGTCTCTCCGATGAACCGTAACAGGCGCGTCGCCCGATCCCGACGCTTCTTGAATTTGAACAACGCGGGCGTTTGATCGATATACGTCGTCGTGCAGCGGCCGTTCTGAAAATCTGGATCGGCGAGCAGGTTGATCAGAAACGGAATGTTGGTTTTGACGCCCCGGACGCGGAACTCATTCAGACAGCGATTCATCCGCCGCACCGCGTCGATGAAACGGCGGCCGCGCGACGTGACCTTGACCATTAACGAATCGTAGGACGGATGGACGAATGCGCCCGAAAAAGCGGTTCCCGCATCGAGACGAATTCCCATTCCACTCGCGGAGCGATAATGTGCGATGCGGCCATAATCCGGAAAAAAGTTGTTGCCGGGATCCTCCGTCGTCACGCGGCACTGCAATGCGAAGCCGTTGACTTCCACGTCCGCTTGAGAGCCGATCCCAATATCCGGGTCATCCAGTTTCGCGCCTTGTGCCACGAGAATCTGAGCGCGGACGATATCGATGCCGGTCACTTCTTCCGTCACCGTATGTTCAACCTGAATGCGCGGATTGACTTCGATGAAGTAGAAGTCCTGAGTGTCCGCGTCGAGCAGGAACTCGACCGTCCCGGCATTCTCGTAATGGACCTCCCGCGCGATGGCGAGAGCCGAGTCGCAGATGGCGTCGCGGATCTGCGGATCCAGATTGGGAGCGGGAGCAATTTCGACGACTTTCTGATGTCGCCTCTGGACCGAACAGTCCCGCTCGAACAGATGGACCAGATTGCCGTGGCGATCTCCCATCAGCTGCACTTCGATGTGCCGAGCCCGCCGCACGAACTTCTCAATGAAAATGTCCGGGCTGCCAAATGCCGTGAGCGACTCGCGACGTGCGGCTTCGTAGGCTTCCACGAACTGGCCGGCCGACTCGACGACGCGCATGCCGCGACCGCCCCCCCCATGCGCGGCCTTGAGAATGACAGGGTATCCCAACGACTCCGCCAATTTGAGACCTTGTTGGCCGTCAGTCAGCGACTGCTCAGTCCCCGCCAGGACGGGCACGCCGACCTGCCGGGCGATCTGGCGGGCCGCCGTCTTATCGCCAAGTTGTTTCAACAGGTCGACACGCGGTCCGACGAAAACGATCCCGGCTTCCGCACATGCCGCGGCGAATTCCGGCCTCTCGGACAGGAACCCGTATCCCGGATGGATGGCATCGACGCCGTTCTCCTTTGCCGTCGCAACAATTGACGGAATATTAAGATACGACTGAAGTGGTTCCCCGGGAGCCCCCACCTGGTAAGCCTCATCCGCTTTGAAACGGTGCAGAGCGAAGCGGTCTTCGAAGGCGTAGATCGCCACCGTGCGGATTCCCAGTTCGGCGGCCGTTCGGAAGACGCGAATCGCAATCTCGCTCCGATTCGCAACCATCAGTTTTCGGAAGGGCGTCATCTCAGTCTTCACTCTCTACTTTGGAATCCCCAGAACAATCTGACAACGCCCGAACCGCAGCGCGTCCGGACCCAGCACACCGTCTGCATGCAGGCGGCACCGTGTGCGCAGTGACTTTGTTCGACATCGTGGATATCTTGCACGTTGTTGACTGGAGATTATGAACTCACAGAGCGCTCGTCCATGCAGCAACTCCGTTCGATCGATATTGGGATTCTGGTCGCATACCTGGTATGCGTCGTCGGGCTGGGGACATGGCTGTCCCGTAAGAGCCGCAATACGGAGCAATACACCGTTGCGGGACGGTCGCTGCCGTTCTGGGCGATCGGCCTGTCGATCTTCGGGTCTTACATCAGCAGCCTGAGTTTCCTCGGCAATCCGGGAAAGGCATTCGACAAGAACTGGAATTTCTTTACCTTCAGCCTGGCGACGCCCGTCGCCGCGATCATCGCCGTGCTGGTGTTTGTGCCGTTCTATCGACGCACGGGTCATGTTTCGGCCTACGCGCATCTGGAGTCGCGCTTCGGCGGGTGGGCGCGGAGTTACGGCGTCATCTGTTACCTGCTGGTGCAGATGGCCCGCACGGGCTCGATCATTTACCTGCTGGCGCTCGCCACGGAACCACTCCTCGGCGGCTGGTTCACTGCCTATGGATGGTCTTCCAATGATGTGATCGTGGGAATCATTCTCATGACCGGGGCGCTGATGACCATTTACACCATGCTGGGAGGCATGGAGGCCGTCATCTGGGTGGGCATGGTGAACAGCCTCATCCTGCTTCTCGGTCCGGCCATCTGCGTTATCGGCTTGCTGATGGTGATGCCGGACGGCCCGGGACAGATCCTTCGCATCGGGGCCGAGCACGACAAGTTCAGCATGGGCAGCTTTGGCGGCAGCCTGGCCGAGCAGACGTTCTGGGTGGTGCTCGCGAATGGGATCGTGATGAACCTTGTCAATTTCTCGGTCGATCAAGGCTACGTGCAACGATACCTGACGGCCAAATCCGATCGCGCGGCGGGGCAAAGCGTCCTGTTGGGCGGGCTGATGTATGTGCCCGTCGCCGCCGTGTTTTTCTTTATCGGAACAGGACTGTTTGCGTTCTACCACTCGCAGCCGGATCTCCTGCCGACGAGTCTCGACGTCGCCAAACACCCGGACCGCGTCCTGCCGTATTTCATTGTGAATGAGCTGCCGGCGGGACTCGCGGGGATTGTGATCGCCGCCGTGTTCGCCGCCGCGATGGACCCCAGTCTCAACAGCATGGCCACGCTCACCTACTGCGACATCTATCAGCGCCATTTTCGGCCGGCGGCCGGCGAGCGGGAATCGATGTGGGTGTTGCGGCTCTCCACGCTGGGATGGGGCGCCATTTGCACCTACGTGACCTACCGGATGATCGAAGCCCGGAACATCCTGGATGTCTGGTGGGAACTGGCCGGCATCTTCAGCGGCGGATTGTTCGGGTTGTTCCTCCTGGGGTTGCTGGTGCGCCGCGCCGGCTCGGGAGCTGCGGCGATCGGTGTTGTCTGCGGCGTGTTCACCGTGCTGTGGGTGACGTTCTCGAATTTCAAAGGAGGTTCGTATTGGCCGCCGGCGCTGGCGGATTACAAGAGTCCGCTGAACGGGCTGTTATCGAGTGTGGTGGGCACGCTGACCGTGCTCATTGTCGGCGGTCTCGTCGCCCAGTTCTCGCGAAGGTCCCCCTCGGATTCCCACTGAGACCATCCGTGTCGGGGAGAAGTTCGGTCCAGTCTCCCATATCGTGGACAGCGCGCCAGGAGCTGGTTCTACGAGGTGAAACGCAAGCTCCGGCTGTTGGATCCGGGCAAATCGGCAACAACTTGTCTCTTGCCGGAACACGCCGGGGGGCGATAGGATTCCGGCGGCCTACAGGACCCGGTTGAATGAGCGGCGCACTGATGATCCTTCGATTGTCGCTGGTGCTATGCGGCTGCCTGGCCGGATTTGCGGTGGAAAACGTCAACACGGTGACGAGTCCTCCGGTGCGAACGGCCGTCTCTTCGAGTGCCGCCATCCCGTCCGACGAGGCTCCCCGCCCTCTGCTGGAACGACAGATCCTTCCGGACTGTTGCGCCATGGGAAGTCTCGCCGGCGGCGTCGAACTTTCCCAGTTCCAGGCGAGGAGTTCGCGGACGTCGTGGATGTCTGAATCTCTGGTGGATGGTTCCGGCTGCGCGCGGCTGGGGCGCGCTCCACATGGGATGCCGTCCCTGCTCGACCAGCGCAGCGGGCCGCTGCAGATCTAAGCCATAGCGGCTGCTCGGTGACCAGCGGTCACCGTCGAATGATCACGGTCGCGCATTCAGTGTGTTCTGGTCGAAC
>JAHBXU010000473.1 GCA_019636315.1 Planctomycetaceae bacterium
CGACCGCGATCAGCAACTCCGAGTTGACGATTAAAGGGCCAGCGGCTGGTCTGATTGTGATTGTCTTCGGCTGCATTGAGGACTTCGGCGGCACCGGCTTTGTCGGGATCGCGCCGGGGACGCCCGAGTTCGACGCATCGCTTGCGGCTTATAAAGCAGCGCTCGCCGTCGGTGTCGCCGCGGCTGTTCTGCAGATCATCTTTGGAATGTTCCGCGCGGGAATTCTCAGCGAGTTCTTTCCCGTCTCCGCCGTGCACGGCATGCTGGCAGCCATCGGCGTGATCATCATCTCCAAGCAGATTCCCGTGGCGCTGGGTGTCTCCGCAAAGGGCGAACCGCTCGAACTGCTGGCGCACATCCCGCGTTTCATCATGGAAGCCAATCCGGCGATAGCGGCGATTGGTCTGGCGAGCCTGGCGATCATGTTTCTCTGGCCGTGGCTCCGAACCAGGTTCCGGGTGTTGAGAATTGTTCCCGCACCGTTGGTCGTCGTGGTTGTATCCGTCGGCCTCGGGCTGGCGTTCGATCTGCTGCACCAGCACTCGTACATCATCCAGAACCACAAGTATCAACTGGGCGAACAATACCTGGTCGCCATGCCGGATCATGTGTTCGGCATGTTCGAGGAAGTCACGTTTCCGGCATTCTCGGCGCTTGCACAGCCGGTCGCGTGGAAATGGGTGTTCATGTTCTTCATTATTGGCACGCTGGAATCGGTGCTGAGCGCCAAGGCGGTCGACATCATCGATCCCTGGAAGCGCAAGACCAGCATGGATCGCGATATCCTGGCGGTCGGGACGGCCAACCTGTGTGCCGCGTTTGTCGGCGGCCTGCCGATGATCTCCGAGATCGTCCGCAGCAAAGCCAACATCGACAACGGCGCGCGGACGCGATTCGCCGACATGTGGCATGGGCTGTTTCTGCTGGTGTGCGTCGCGCTGATCCCGACGGTGCTGCATCTGATCCCGCTGGCAGCGCTCGCCGCCATGCTGGTCTATACAGGATTTCGACTGGCACATCCGTCCGAGTTTGTGCACGTCTATCAGATCGGCCGGGAACAACTGGTGATCTTTGTGACGACGCTTGTCGCTGTGCTGGCGACCGATTTGCTGATCGGCGTGGCGATCGGCATCGCCGTCAAGATGGTCATTCACGTGATGAACGGCGTGCCGCTCCGTTCGCTGTTCAAGACGTACTTGAACGTCGAGCCGCAAGGAGAGAATACGTGTCTGATTCGTTGCTATGAATCGGCCGTGTTCAGCAACTGGATCCCCTTCCGCCGGCAGATTGAGGATCTGGGCCTCGTGCAGCGGCAGAACATCATCCTGGACGTTTCCGACACGAAGCTCATCGACCATACCGTGATGGACAAGCTTCACGAACTCCAACGGGAGTTTGAGCAGGAGGGGTTGCGACTGGACATCGTCGGTTTCGATGCGCACGTGCCGCTCGCGGGCCATGAGCACGCCGCCCGCAAACGCGGATTGGTTCAGATGCGCCGCATTGTCGTCATCGCCGATGAGTCGCTGGAGGAGCGACTCGAACATGAATTTGTCGACCGCGGCGCAAGTGGATTCACCGCCATCCCCTGCCGGGGCGCGGGGCGCAGGCATTTGTCCAACGGATTCATGGGGAGTCAAACGCAGGTGCGGATTGAAGTCATCGTGCCCTCGGACGTGGCGGAGGAGATCCTGGCGTTCCTGCGCCGCGACATCCTCCCCGAGTATCACATCACCGCGTGTGCCGAGGTCGTGGACGTGGTCCGTGCCGAACAGTTCCTCCCAGCCCCTGTCGGGAACTCTTCGCACACACTCGTCGCGGCGGGACACCACTGACCCATGTGAGACGTCGGCGACGGACGTCGAGAAGGCGAGCACCATTCCTTGGCGGCAGAATCTGCGGAAAGTCTCCGCGGAAAGGCGTCCGTTGTGCCAATCTCGCACGATCAACATTGAATCGAATTGATGCATTCGCTGGGGAAGGTGCATAATCACCTCCCCGGAGAGTGCTTCGAATGGAAAGGATTCCAGGATGCACAGGTTTTTGATCGCAACGCTTTGCCTGCTGTTGTTGTTGACAGATGCTGATTCGGTGTGGGGGCAGGAATCGCTTCGCATTCCCCCCGTGGGGCATAGTTTTCAGGAGGAGTTTGTCGGCCTCGCCCCCCCGGGGCAGAATCCTCTCGCGCCGCCGGGACAACCCCCGACCGATAAACCAGCAGCAGCTGAACAAAAACCCGCGCCTCCCAAAGCGGCAGCCGAGCCGGTCAAGTATCCGACCGTGCGGCTGACCGGCTTCTTTCAAGCGGATGCCGGCTGGGTTCATCAGACGAACGCAAATATCGCCGCCGTCGGGGATGCGCAGGACGGTGCAGACTTCCGTCGCGCGCGGTTGCAGGCGGTCGGCGATGTGGCAGCTAACATGGGATATTCGATGGAGTTCGACTTCGCCTTTCCGGGGCGGCCGAGTTTCATGGACGTCTGGCTCGAGATTCGTGACCTTCACGGAGATGCCAATCTGCGTGTCGGCCAGTATCGACAACCGATCGGTCTGGACGGAATGACCAGCGTCAAGGATCTGACGTTTCTGGAGCGAGCGTTGCCCTTCGCGCTGCTTCCGTTTCGGCAGATCGGCGGCATGCTCCACGGGACGTCGGAAGATGAATCGATGACGTGGGCGGCGTCCGTGTATCGTTACCCGACCGACTTCTTCGGTGCGAACATCGGCGACAACGGCGGGTACGGCGTCGTCGGCCGCGCCACGGGTCTGGCGATCGACTACGGCGATGACCTGCAGTTGCATCTGGGCGGCGCCTACACGTTTGCCGATCCGGCGAACGATGCCATCCGTTATTTGAACCAGCCTGAGTTCTTTGTGGCGGAGACCGGAAACGTCGCTCTCGTGCCAATTGGCGTGCCAACGATTATGCCGCCGTTTGTCGATACGGGCGTCATCCGGACGAACAACGTGAATCTATTCGGTTCCGAACTGGCCGCACGATCCGGATCGTTCCATATGCAGTCCGAATTCCTGGTCGCCGTTGTGAACCGGATCGGCGGGGATCTGGCGGTGTTTCCGGGTGCTTATGCCCAGGCCGGATACATCCTGACGGGGGAGGTCCGACCCTACAATAAGAAAGCGGGAGCGCTGGGGCGGATCGTTCCCGACCATCCCGTCACGAGCAAAGGCGGATGCGGCGCCTGGGAGGTCGCGGGGCGTTGGTCCTGGCTGGATCTGGAGGACTCGGGCGTCGAAGGGGGCCGGTTGAACGATCTGACGTTCGGACTGAACTGGTACTTGAACGGCTTCACGAAATTTCAGTTCAACTACATTCGCGCGTTCCTCGAGAGTCCCGTCAACGGCCACAGCACGGCCGACATCGCCGCCGTCCGTGCCCAGTTGGACTTTTAGGCCGCGTGCTGCCAAGCGCGCGGTCCGCACATTTTCGAGACACGGGTGAATCGCGGCCATGCAGGCCCGATCCGGGAATCACTTCGCACGGATCGCATACAGTGCGTCATAGGTCCGCAAATACAACGTGCCTCCTGAGACGACTGGCGTGGATGTCATTGTCTCGTTGAGGTCGTTCTCCGCGACGATCTTCAGCTCGCGGCCCGCTCGGACGACTGTGGTGTGTCCGTCCCGCGACGTGCTGTAGATGTGCCCGTCGCAATAGATGGGCGAGGAGCGATGCTGCTGCCGGTGAGTGTTCTCGTAATAAAGTTCCTGTCCTGTCTCCAGGTCGACACAGAAGATCTGGCCGCTATTGCGAATGAAGTAGACGAGGCCGTCGACGATGAGCGGGCAGCAGACGTCCGGCGTCTTATCGTTATACCAGCGGACGTGCGGCGATGGACTGGCGATGCGGCCTGACAGTCCGCCATCCACTCGGAGGGCAACCGAAGGGCCGTTCTTGGCGGAGGGGGCGATGATTGTCCCGGGGATCGCCGTCGGAGACGCAACGAAGCGAAACGTCGGGTCAAACTTCGCCGGGTTGAACGGCGACGGTCCGTTGAGCGCGCCCAACCGCCAGAGTTCTTCCCCCGTCGCCACGTCGTGGCCGATAGTGCTGTCCGCACCGTGCGTGACGAGGAACTTCAATTGCCCGTCGTCATAGAGGATGGGAGACGCATACGAATGCTTCGTCTCTCCCATGTCGAGCGAGGTGATTTCCGGCTCCGGTCGGCGGTCGACGGCCCACACTTCTTCGCCCGTCGCCTTCTCCAGTTTGACGACCTTCTGGATCAGATAGTCGCCCCCCC
>JAHBXU010000474.1 GCA_019636315.1 Planctomycetaceae bacterium
GGGGTCGGCGGAGGCATTCGCATCCCGGCTCGAAGAACGGGGGGTCCGCCTTTACGACGTGGGGCCGCAACGGTTGCGCGCCTGCACGCACTTGGATTTGAGCGGCGAGAACGTGCAGGAAGCGGTCGCCATCCTGCGGGCGGTCGCCCGAGAAGGCCAGACATCCGTTGACGGTGGGAGCCATAACAGCTATCCCTAACCTCTATAACGGCAATGCAGAGGGACAGCGACCGTGGGTCATAACGGGTCGCTCGTCACCGGAAGACCTTCGCCAACCGTGCCGGCATCGCGGCCGGGGACTCCCGGCGCTGCGTTGGGCAAACGGAACGGAGGACCGGTTTGCGTTAGCCGGGCGGCTGAAAGGACAAAGCCGGCCGGTGAGCGGAATTGAAGGCTGGGAACCGTCCTTTTCATCGAGGCGATCACGGAAGCATGAGTCATCGTCAAACTCCCGGACGACGCGTCGTCATCACCGGCGTCGGGGTGATTAGTCCGATCGGGATCGGCCGGGAGACGTTCTGGACGAATCTCGCCGCCGGCAAGTGTGGGATTGGACCCGTCGCCCACCAGTTTCACGGCGCAGCGGCGGTCCCAGGTGGGTTCGTCGGTGCCGAGGTTGCCGACTTCGACGAGAAAACGGCCCGCGAACTGGTTCCCAAAGCGCAGCGAAAAAGCATCAAAGTGATGTGCCGCGACATCCAGATGGGGACTGCGTCCGCAATGATGGCCGTGGCGGACTCCGGCCTGGACGTCACATCGGTCGATCATGACCGGATCGGCGTGGATTTCGGCGCCAATCTGATGTACAGCCCGCCCACACAGCTCAACGACCCCTGCTGGAACTGCCTTGACGACGATCAACAGTTTGTCATGCAGCGCTGGGCTCACGACGGCTTGACCAAAATGGAGCCGTTATGGTTGCTCAAATATCTGCCCAACATGCCGGCCTGTCACATCGCCATCTTTGTCGATGCGCACGGCCCGAGCAACTCCGTCACGCAAAATGAAGCATCAGGCAATCTCGCGCTCACGGAGGCACTGGGAGTCATCCAGCGCGGAGCGGCGGATGTCATGGTGGCCGGTGCGACGGGGGCGCGGCTGCACGAGTTCAAAGTCATTCATGCCGCGCTGTGGGGGGAACTGGGTTACCGGCCGAGTGACCCGGCGGCCAGTTGCCGGCCGTTTGACGTGGAACGCACGGGTGAAGTCGCGGCGGAAGGCGCCTGTTCGTACGTGCTTGAGGAAGAAAGTCATGCCCGGGCTCGGGGAGCGACGATTCTTGGATACCTGAGCGGCGGCGGATCGTCCTGCGTCGCCGGGAATCGACGTCTTGCCGCCGCCAACGCCATCCGGGCAGCGCTCCGGTCGGCGGACCTTTCCCCCGACGACGTCGGGCATGTTAATGCTCATGGACTGGGATCTCCTGAGATCGATCTGGAAGAGGCCCAGGCGCTCCACGACGTCTTTGGGTCGCGGGGCGGTGAGATTCCTGTGACGTCGCTCAAAGGCGCGATCGGCAACTCGGCTGCCGCCGCGGGCACTCTTGAATTGGCCGGTTCGCTGCTCGCACTTCAGCAAGGGGTCATTCCCCAGACGCTGCACTGCGACCAGCCTGATCCCGCCTGTGACGTCAACGTCGTGCGGGGTGAACCACGCTCAACCAATCTTCGCAGCGTGCTGAATCTGAATCTGACGCGATTCGGACAGGCGAGCGCCGTCGTCGTTCAATGCGACATCTGACAGCGCAGATCTATTGCGGCGGGCGGCCCAGTTCGAGTTTGGCAGCGCGGTAGGCGGAAAGCTGAGTCGCCTTCGACTCGACGGCCCGCTGAAAGTACCGCTTGGGATCTCCCTGCTTTTCCTTCTGTAGACGCAGCCCGATGAAGTAATAGGCTTCGCAGAGCTGGGCGTCTCGAAGCTTCGTGTTCTGGCTGTCGATGGCCGCCAGCAGATCCCGCTCTTCAATTCGGCCCATCATGAACAACGTGAGCAGGTCGAACCAGTCGCGCTGGTCCGCCGCCTTCTCGGAGATGGCGCGAAACGCATGCCTGGCGGCATCTTCGCGGCCTGCCAGTGCGAGCGCTGCGTACCTCCAGGGCAGCAAGAACCGCGAATCCGGCGCCAACACCATCGCCTGCTCGAACGCCTGAGCGGCGGTGTCGTATTGCCGCGCGAAGAAGTAGGCAAAGGCGATGTCCGCACGGGCCGGCGCATAATGCGGCCGCAACTCAATCACTTTCAAATAATCGGCAAACGCGTCTCGCAGGTTGTTTTGCAGAAGCTTGGACGTCGCCAGCAGGCTGTGTGCCGGAGCGTGATCCGGCTGAAGTTCGACGGCCTTTGTGAAGTCGGCCTGCGCGGCTGCATATTCTCCCGTGTTCAATCGCGCGAATCCACGATTGAGATGCGCCTCCAGATGATCGGGATCGAGCTCAATCGCCCGGGAGAAGTCGGCGATGGCGTCAATGGAACGCTGCTGCGACTGATAGAAGATCCCGCGGTTGTTGAAGACGAGCGGATTCTCAGGAAACAACTCGATCGCCGTGGAATACACCTCCTCGGCGGCCGTCGCGTCACCCGTTCGGAGCAGCGCCTCGCCCAGCGCAAATCGTGCGGCCAGGTGATTGGTGTCGATTTCCAGAGTCCGGCGGAGATCGGCAGCGGCACTTGCATCGTCCCCCAGTTTGGAATGCGCCAGCGCTCGCTGATACAGGACGTTGCCCCGCGTCGCCGGCGTGATTCCCGCCCGTGCAGCGACATCGGTCGCGACAGAGAGAGCGGTTTGCGCGTGGTGCGTTTCACCTTCCAGAGCGGTCAGGTTCGACATCCCGAACAGATAGGGGAGATAGAAGTTCAGATTCTGGTTGGCGGCCCCAGCGGTGCGGGTGTCTTCTTCAATGGCGCGGCGGGCATCTTCAATTCCTTCGCGAATGAGATTGGCATCCCGGTGGGTAATGCCCAGTTCGACCCGTGCACTGCCACGCAAGTAGTACGCCACGGCATCGTTCGGCGCATCTTTCAGCACCTGGGAGGCGAGTTTGATTGCGGTGGGGAAGTCACGGTTTCGATAAGCCGCGTCGGCATCCCGTTTGAGCTGCCCGCGCGGATCGAGCGATCCCCCTGCAGCTGCCGGGGGGGATTGCTGTCCGAATACCGGCG
Organism: Planctomycetaceae bacterium; assembly: GCA_019636315.1. GTDB lineage: Bacteria > Planctomycetota > Planctomycetia > Planctomycetales > Planctomycetaceae > JAHBXU01. The sequence goes on from JAHBXU010000474.1 coordinate 3,160, forward strand.
CCCCCACCAGGGCGCCGCCGATCAAACCGACGCACACGACGACGGCAGCCTTCATCAAATCTCCTCCGTGGCAAGGCTCGAACAAGGTCTGAAACGGATCGCTCCCTGAGGGCATGCGATCGCAACGGGCAAGACCGGCCCCGACCAGGGATGATTGAGTCTCCGATCAATCCGGCAGGCCAGCATCGACGCACCACTGGAAACGAACCGCATCCGCAGGTGAATTCGCTTCACGATGGTGGAGCGCGCCGAGATTTGCAAGGTATCAGGTTCCGGAACTGTGCGTTCTGGAGTTCTTTGGCCCCCGCTTAATCATCGTGACGGCGTTGCCCTCTGCACTGTAGTAGACGTCGTCGAAGAATGCGCGGATCAGCAGAATCCCTCGACCGTAGGGACGCGAAAGATTCTCATCCCGCGTCGGATCGGGAACAGAGGCGACGTCGAATCCGGGTCCTTCATCGCGAACCGTAATCCGCCCCTGGCTGGAATCGAAGTCGCAGATCAACCGCACACGGCGACGGCGGAACCGGGCGTCGAGGCGTCGGGCCTCAATCAGTTTGTCGTACAAGTCCCCCGGATCGTCCCGGATCTCGGATCCGACCTCGAGATTGCCATGGACGATGGCGTTGACGACCGCTTCACCGACCGCCACGCCCAGGCGGCCGGCCGTCGACCGGTCACAAATGCCGAAATCGACGAACTTCTGAGATAATCCGTCCACGAGAATGGGGACCAGGCGCAGATCATTTCCAATGATCAGGACAAACTGTGGAGCAACGGCGGCTTTGAGCCGGTCCATCCGCTCTTCCGGTGGACACGTCCCCAGATCAACATGCGGCAGCGACAATTCGCGCAATCGATCCAGGGAAGCGTCCGCGCGGTTTGCTGACGTGACCGGCGACGCCGGAACTCCGTCCGTCCGTTGATGCGTGTCGTGTTGAGGCATGGTCGTCGGGAAGTCTGACGTGAGCCGCAGCGGCCGGGGCGCCGAGTCAAATCCATCTGCGGTCGGCCGGTCGCATCTCCGGTGCGAATCGGACCGCAACGCATATCGCAGGCACTCATAATGGTTTACGAGTCCACGCTTTTCCAGTGA